>JAWRJC010000064.1:0-24282 GCA_040307715.1 Clostridiales bacterium
CGCAGCAGATATGCCAGCAGCAGCTTGTATGTATTCTCAAGACCCTCGATATGGGTCCGTTCATACCCGTGGCTGTTCGCCGTACCCGGTCCGATCGCCGCGTGCCGGATGTCGTAGCCGGCCAGCACGCTCGCATCGCCGTCCGTGCCGTAGTGCGGCGTGAAGACGTCCATGACGAAATCCGCGCCGATTTCTGCCGCCGTCTCTCTGAGTTCATTGGTCATGCCCCAGTGATACGGAAAACGGGAATCCTTGGCGAAAATAGAGACTTTGTGTTCATCGGACGTCTGATCCGGTCCGGTCGGCGCAATGTCTACCGCGAGGATGTCTTTTACGCCTTCGGGCAGCCAGGTCGTCCCGTGCCCGATTTCTTCATAGACAGCAAAGTAGGCATACACTTTGCGCGGCAGCTTTACGCTGCCGTCTTTCAGCGCCTTCATTGCGGCAAGCATCACCGCGCAAGCCGCCTTGTCATCGACAAAACGGGACTTGATATAGCCGTTAGCCAATGTAAAACGCGGTTCCAGCGCGATCATGTCACCGGTCGTGATGCCCAGCGCTTCCGTATCGGCAGCCGTCTTCACGTCTTCATCCAGCACTACGCAAACGTTCTCCCGGAAGTCCGGCAGCACTTTGCGCAGCTCATCCTCCGTGACGTGGATGGAGTTCGGCGTACGGCAGACCGTGCCGGTGAACACCTTGCCGGTGCGGGTGTAGATCCGGACGTTCTCCGTCACACAGTAAAACGGATAGAGCCCGCCGACCTCGCAGACGTTCAGCGTGCCGTCCGCATTGACCTTGCGGACCATCAGACCGATGTCATCAAGGTGCGCCGTTACTGCCAGCGCATTTCCTTCTCCGCCCAGATCCGCGATCACGCCGCCCTTGTGCGTCGTGTGATACGTATAACCAAGATTTTCAAGAATATCGCAGACCGTATGCTGGATCTCCTCGTACTGGCCGGTGGTGCTGTCTACGGCGATCAGTCTGCGGAAGATATCCAGGCAGTACGCGCTGTCGAATGTGATATTGCCAAGTTCCATGTCTGTTCCTTTCCTTGTTATCTAAAGTGACATCTGCAGCAGATCGGGAATCGTCTGCTCAAAGTTGACGCCGTACCACGCCTTGTGCGGATCATCCATCGTCACAGCGATCGTGCGGGCAGTATAATCCGCCGCAATGCGGATCGCATCCTTCCAGTCGAAGCCTCTCATGACTTCGCCCACGAACGTGCTGGCGAACAGGTCGCCTGTCCCGTGGAAAGAAGCGCCGACTTTCTCATTCTGATAGGAGAAGTACTCGTCTTTTTCGTGATCATATCCCATAATGCCGGTCTTACCCTCTTCGAGGGACACGCCGGTCAGGATGCTGACTTTTGCACCTAGCGCATCCAGTGCCATCAGCATTTCCTTTATGTAGGCTTCATCATATTCTTCTTTATATTCCATGCCGGTCATGAAGGCCGCCTCTGTGATGTTGGGCAGCAGGATGTCCGCCGCCGCGCACAGTTCCGCATTCTTCCTTGCATAAGCCATATCAAAAGCGGGATACAGAATACCTCTGTCCCCCATCGCCGGGTCGACAATAATTATAGTATTGTCCTCTTTGAACATCTGAAAGATCTCTTTCATCATGTCGATCTCTTCGATCGTGCCGAGATACCCGGTATAAATGGCATCGAAGTGAACATCCTGGTTCTTCCAGTGCTGCGCGATCGGCATGATCTGATCGGACAGATCCTTACATGTGAAATCCGGGAAGATCGAATGCGTCGACAGCAGTGCTGTCGGCAGGATCACTGTCTCCGAGCCGAGCGCCGAGATCACGGGCAGCGCGATCGTGATGGAGCATCTGCCTAGACAGGAGATGTCCTGTACAGTCAAAACACGTTTCATAGATGGCCCTCTCCTTTCAAATCCATAATCTGATCCTTCTCATCCTTCTTTTCCCTGCCATCTGCCGTCTCAAGGCGGTACTCCCATTTGCAGGAACAGCTCTCATCGTTCATATCCGGGTAACAGCTCAGACACCGGCATGTGATGCGGTCATCGATCGCTTTCCCGAACCCGGCGTATTCGAGCAGACCGACCGGCTTGCATGGATGGTACGGCATGCCCTTCTTTTCCCTTTTCATCTGGACCGGGCAGTTCCGGATCGTATAGACCAGCACTTCGTCTTCCAGCGCGATTTCACTCTCGACGACATGCGCCATAAAGCGCAGCTTGAGCGCTTCTGCAAGGCCTGCAAGGCCGGGATGGTCCGCAAGCCCGAGGAATCGCTTGATCCTGCGCGCCTCGACCGTAGTAAACCGCTCCCAGGCACCGCAGTCGTGATAAACAGCTTCTTCCATGCCCGCCTTCTTTTCGATGGACTGAAACCAGACGCCGTCCAGCGCCAGCGAATCCTTCGCATACAGTTCGATCAATTCGATCAGTTCTTCTTTAGAATACGTGAGCAGCTGCTCTTTTGTCTGCATAAAGCCCTTCGCTTTCTCCCGCTGCAGCAGGCATACAATGACATGCCTCCTGTAACGCCAGCTACCATTATATCATTCAATAGTTCAGAAACAATCTGCTGTAGACTTCCAGTACAAATCTGTCATCATGGTCTTTGAGGGACATCCCGGTCAGATCCTCGATCTTCTGCAGTCTGGCGAGCAGAGACTGCCGATGGATATGCAGTTCCCGCGCGGTCAGACTGGTATTGCAATTGCAGCGGAAATACACTGCCAGCGTCTTCATCAGCTCCATGCTGCCGCCCCCCTGATCGTACACAAACAGTCCCTGCAGGACGGTGTTGGCATCTTCCGCAATGAACGGCTGTGCCGACACTGCGGACATGATGCGCAGTTTGCGCGCTTCTTCAAAATAAATACGCTGGTCGGAGTCGCTGTCGCAATAGGCTGTCGCGATGAGCGCTTCCTCAAATGCTGCCTTAAATGCGTTTTCGTTCTCAAACGGCTGACTGATGCCGACATGGAATACCACATCGGGGATGCGTTTCCGGATCATCGCAAGCCATTTGTCGAGCACATCATTGACCGCCGCCTGTCCGCCTGCCGGATACTCCAGAAAAGCAATGAAACGCCCTCTTTCTTCTCCGGTGATGATCTGCAAACTCTCTTCTTCGCTCAGATCGACGGCATCATCGATGATCTCGCCGGCATTAGTGATCACCGCATGCTGGGTGTGTCTGCTTTTGACGACCGGTTCGACCATCAGCGCAATGAATCGTCCCTGCAGCGTAAAGTGCAGAAAACCTGCTTCACGGATCAGATCATCCGTCATTGTCTCCCGACAGATCCGCAGCACAAAATCATTCTTCAGACGCTGCCGCGTGACCGCCTCTATGCGCCGCCTGTTAAACCAGAGTGTCAGCGGATATGAAACATACTGGCGGACGATCGCCCCCAGTTCTTCCGACATCTCATCTTCAGACTGGATCCAGAGCTCGCCGAGTTTGACATCATTGATTTCAATATCAAACACAAGCGATTTCTCTGTAAAACCTTCCGTGCGGCAGAGCATCTTTCCGTTTCTATCCGCGGCTGCCGTCTCCACATGGAAGGTGTCCGCGATCAGACCGATCGCGCTGACCAGATCCTGCCCCTCAAAATAGGCATTGAACATCCGGCTCTGCAGGTCCGCATAGTCCGCCATACGCGAAGCGATCACCGCTTTCGTAACGAGCGCCTGGACATCGGTAAAATTGAGCTGCCAGTCGATTCTGGCCAATGGCAAGTCGACGATTTCCGCCAGCACGACCGCCTCCTGCGGGATATCATGGTTGCTCGGAAATGAAAAGACAACGCCGGCTGCGCCTGCCGTATAACACTCCTCGACGACCCGCCGGCAGATCAGCGGATCTTCCTCACAGCCAACCGCGGACGTCAGGACCAGTTCCCCCGGCCGTACGAACGCTTCCATTGGCAGTTCATGCACAAAACAGGAACGGATCGGTCTGTTGGACGGATCGATACCCGGCGTTACATATTCCCACATCATCGGATCCGACTGATGCAGAAGGTCAGCAAACGTATAATCCATACAATCATCCTCCTTACACGCTTTACTTTACAGTATGTAAGTTAATTATTCAATAAAGTCCTTATATTTTATCAGTTGTTTGCTACTTACAGGGGCGGTAAGATAAAGACACAAAAGGATAAGACATCCAAACCAATCACATAGATCACAAACACAGGAGGTACTACAATGTCGATGGAAAGAATGGAAAAAGCATACAGAGAAGCAGCAGCACTGACCGGTTTCTGCAACTGGGATGAAGAAGCACGCATCGCGATGATCGAAAACAGCATGGCGGCAAATCTCGGTGTCAAAGCGGACAACGAAGAGCTGACCGACTTCGCAGAGGATAGGATGGAAGCAGCTGAAGAAAGACGTCTCACAGACTTCCCCATCAATGTCCGCATCTGATTCCGCGCGAAAGACCCCTTAAACAATAATTCCTATACGATCAAAAAACCCTTCCGCATGCAAAGCGGAAGGGTTTTTTACTGTCTTGAGCACAGACATACACTCTTTCACTCGTCGTAGTAATCTAGGAAACTGTGCATCGTCCCCTTTTCCTTATATCCGGGAAACGTATCGAGGCAGACTGCATGCAGGCTGTTGAAGATGCTCTTCTCGATATCCGGGTCCTGCTGTTTGAGTTTTCCGAGAAGCTGTTTCACCTCTGCGCGCTTGCCATTGCTGCCGCTGTCGCATCCGCCGCCGTCCCGGGACAACGGACAGGCGCAGTGGAGAAAGGAAAGATCGTTCGCATCTGCCCACGAAATGATATCTTCCTCATGCACGCAGTACAACGGGCGGATCAGTTCCATCCCTTCGAAGTGCTGACTGTGCAGTTTCGGCATCATAGCCTGCAGCTGGGAACTGTAGAACATCCCCATGAGCGTCGTTTCGATGACGTCGTTGAAATGATGTCCCAAAGCGATCTTGTTACAGCCCATTTCACGCGCTTTTTCGTACAGCGCACCGCGCCGCAGTCTGGCGCACAGATAACATGGTGCCCCCTTGCCGTTCTGCTCCCCGACGACACCGAAAATGCGTTTTTCCAGAAACTCCACCGGCAATCCCAGTCGTCCCGCATTGTCCGCAATGCGGCCCCGGTCCTCCGGAGAGTATCCGGGATCCATTACCAGAAAGCGGAGTCCGAACGGCACATCGCTGTTTCTTTGCAGCATCTGCAGCATCTTGGCCATCAGCATGGAGTCCTTGCCGCCGGAGATACAGGCGCAGATGCTGTCCTCCGCCCTGATCAGCTCATACTCTTTCAGCGCTGTGATAAAAGGCACCCAAAGCGACCGGCGCATCGTCTTTGCAATGCTCCGCTCCACCTGCTTTTGAAACTCCGTTTTGGCCTGTTTCATGTAAGTCTCCTGCATAACACAAGTATCATACCATCGACCGTCCCGAAAAGCGATTCTCCTCTTCTTTTTTTGCCCGCTTTTTGATATATTTATAGGAACCGCGGAACGCGGTTGGAAACGCAAATAATACACGTCAAGATACAACAGGAAAGGATCCACCAAATGACAAACGTTACAAAGGATATCTATTACGTCGGCGTCAACGATCATCAGATCGACCTCTTTGAAGGCCAGTTCGAAGTCGAACTCGGTATGGCGTACAATTCCTACATCATCAAGGATGAGAAAGTCGCTGTCATGGATACGATCGACGTCCACTTCACGGACGAATGGCTCGCCAACATCGCCGAAGTCCTCGGTGACAGTGCACCGGATTACCTCGTCGTGCATCACATGGAGCCCGACCACTCCGCCAGCATCGCTGCTTTTGCCGAGAAATACCCGGAGACAAAGATCGTCGCCAGCATGCAGGCGTTCCGCATGATCGGCCAGTTCTTCGGCACGGACTACGCCGACAGGCAGGTCGTCGTGAAGGAAGGCACCACGCTCGAACTCGGCGCGCATACACTGACATTCGTCACCGCGCCGATGGTGCACTGGCCCGAGGTCGTCATGAGCTACGACAGCACGGACAAAGTCCTCTTCTCCGCAGACGCGTTCGGCAAGTTCGGCGCCAACGATGTCGAGGATCCGGAAGGCTGGGCATGTGAAGCACGCCGTTATTACTTCGGTATCGTCGGCAAGTTCGGCCAGCAGGTCCAGGCGGTCCTTAAAAAGGCCGCGGCTCTTGATATTGCCATCATCTGCCCGCTGCACGGTCCGGTCCTCACAGAAGACCTCGGCTACTATCTCGATACGTACAACACCTGGTCCTCCTATCAGCCGGAAGACAGCGGTGTTACGATCGCCTACACGTCTGTCTACGGGCACACCAAGGAAGCCGTCGAAAAGCTTGCCGGCATGCTGGAAGAAAAAGGCGTCAAGGTCTCCGTCCACGACCTTGCAAGAATGGATATGTTCGAAGCGATCGAGGACGCATTCCGTTATGACCGTCTGATCCTCGCTTCCACGACCTACAACACGGAAGTCTTCCCGTTCATGAAGCACTATATCGATCATCTCACCGAGCGCAATTACCAGAACAGAAAGATCGCGTTCGTCGAGAACGGCAGCTGGGCGCCGATGGCAGCCAAGTACATGAAAGGCCTGTTCGAGAATTCGAAGAACCTGACCTTCGCGGAGACGACCGTCACGATCAAGTCCGCGCTGAATGCGGACAGCGAAGCGGCGCTCGAAAAACTGGCGGAAGAGATGGCTTGACAGTATCTTCACCGGAACCGCAGTTTGATCACAATGAAAAACCGGCTGTCTGGATGGCAGCCGGTTTTTAAATGCAAATCCGATGCGGAGGTGTACAGGCAGCCCCCGGCCATTTGGGATGACCATCATTCCGGTTCTGCGATTCTCCGGATATCATAGTGATCGCTGTAAACGGTTATCTGATACACATATTCTCCGCCGTCAGGAGCCGTCATGATCAGCTGTGTGTCCCCTTCTTTCTTAAAAGCCGCATTGACCATGTAGTCTTCGATATTCTCCTCGTAGACAATGCTGACCTCACCGAAGGAATCGTCGGAAAGCCGGACGGTATACGTATCATCGAACTCCAGCCCCGCCGTTTCCCCGCCGCTGGTTATCAGGGTCGTATTGTAAATACTGCCGCCCTGCACGAACGCAAAGACGGTCGCCGCCAGAAGCAGCGCGATACTGACGGCGAGCCCTGCGAGATGGATCTTCTTATCTTTAAAGATATACAAAGGATAGATGATCATCGTGACCACGATGAAGAGGATCGTCAGCAGATGATGCGGGAAAGCGGTCATGATATCGCGCAGGAATCTGTGGTAATGGAATGCCAGGAACGCGAGCATCGGTGCGAGGATCAGAAGCCCCCACCATTTATCCTTCTTCATGTAATACCCGATATAGCCCATCGGGAACGTGAAGAGCGTCCAGAGGAACCAGTTTCTGTAATACGCAAAAATGCCCCACCCGTAGACGTTGAACGGTACCTGTACCAGATACACGAGCGGCTGGCTGATCAGGAAAAAAACAAAGCATTTGAGCGCCGCATCAAGCGGTGATCCGCTGTTGACGATGATCAGGATCCCGAAGAGGATCCAGACCTCGAAAGTGATGCTGATATCCGCAAAAGACGTATCCTTCGCAGCGGGAAGAAACGCCATCAAGCCAGTGTAAAGCCCGGCGATCACAGCGATCAGGATGACCTTTTTCCAGGTCATATCGATCTCTCCAAACAGTTTTTTCATCTCATATTTCCCATCATTGCAGACACGTGTGTCTGTCCATCATTTGACGGCATCTTTCAGTTTTGCGGCAAGCCCCGGATCGGCAGCAGGCCTGTTTGATTTCTGCAGCGCAGCACAGAACTCCTCAAAGCCTGTTCGTTTCCCATAGGGCTGAAACGTGAATGCCTGTGTTTTCCCGTGATCTCCGCTCCAGTACAGATACAGCCAGGGGCCTGCGTTTCCGCAGTCGAGACTCTCTGACCGGTCAACGACTGTCCCGTCCTTAAGGTGTCCGTAAAAGGTGTCCCATTCTTCTTCCGACAGTTCGATCGTTCCGGTCACCGTTGCGTCCGCTTCCGTCAGCGGCCAGTGATCTCCTTCCCGTTTTTCATGATAGAAATAGTATTTTCCCTGCGAAGTGAAAAACCGGAACCGCTGATACTGCGGCGGATATGTGGAGGCATCGTACGTATAATAGAATTCTTTGATCTCTTTCAGTCCGATGTCTTTGCCGACTGTCTTTGCCATCCGGTCACCTCCCGGGACGACGGTCCCTGACACAGTGTTCTTTTTTTCATTTTACCAACAACGTAGTTATCTTGCCAGTTCTTCCCGTCTTGTAGATATGGAAATTTTAGGATAGAATATTTGTAGCAATTGATCAAAGGAGGAACCGTCATGGGCGATGCGCACCGGCGGCATCAGATCGTGTGGCGGCTGTTCTACGCGGTCTGCAATAAATGGATCTGCCGGAAATTTCATTTCACCCACGAAGATCTTCATATCGATGGCCCGGTCCTGCTGATCCCCAACCACGTCAGCGCCTGGGATCCTTTTCTGGTAGCAATGAGTCTCAAGGACAAGCAGGTCTACTACGTAGCCAGCGAGCACCTTTTCCGCAAGGGCATCACCACAAAGATGCTCACATGGCTCGTGGCACCGATCCCGAGGAGCAAAGCATCAGCAGGAACGGACACGGTGCGCGCCTGCCTGCGGCATCTGCGCAGCGGGCACTCAGTCTGCATCTTCTCCGAAGGCGAACAGAGCTGGGACGGGCGCAACCACCCTGTCTTCGCTGCCACCGGCAAACTGGCAAAGACCTCCGGTGCAACGCTCGTCACCTACCGGCTGGAAGGGATCTACCTCAGCAAACCGCGCTGGGCGGATACGGTCCGCCGCGGCACTTCCCACGGATACCCCGTCGGCATCTATCCCCCCGACATCCTGAAAACCATGAGCGCGGATGAGATCACAGCCAGGATCAACCAGGACATCCGGGAAGATGCCTGGGAACGCCAGCGCACCTTTCCTGTTTCCTACCGCGGCAGGCGGCTCGCCGAAGGACTGGAACGCGTTCTTTATCTCTGCCCGCACTGCAGGAGGATCGGAACGCTGACAAGCAAAGACGACCGTCTGTCGTGCTCCTGCGGTCTGTCTGTCAGATACCGGCCGGACGGCTTTTTCGAACCTGAGACCCCGTTTGCGGACATCGCGCAGTGGGAAGACTGGCAAAAGGAATCGCTCCGTTCAGGCGATTACGAACACGATAACGTGCTGTTCACTGATGAGGCTGTACAACTGACTGAGATCGGTGCCGGGCACACAGAGATCCCCCTCTGCGAAGGAACCCTGATCCAGTATCCGGATCATCTCAAGTGCGGCACATATGAGTTTTCGCTGTCCGAGGTAGATAACATGGCGATGACCAGAACACACATCCTGCTGTTCAGTATCGCCGGCTCCTATTTTCAGCTTAGCGCCAGACCGGGAATCAACTTCAGGAAGTACCTCGAACTCTGGAAAGCACAGGAATAAACCATGGATTACTCTGCAGCAAATCTGCAATTATGGAACGTTATCATCCAGCTCGGCGCGATCGCGGCGGCGATCCTGCTGGCCAATCTGTTGCGCCAGCGGGTCCCCTTCATCCGCGGAACATTGATGCCGATCGCCGTTCTGGGCGGTTTTCTGCTGCTCGGAGCACGTTATGCCGGCATCGTACAGGTGGATGTCCGTTTTATGGAGATCCTGGTCTATCACGGGATCGCGCTCGGATTCATCGCAATGAGCCTGCGCGTACCGGAAAGCCGGGAGGCGGCTGACGGGGAACTCACCAGTCTGAAGTCCGGCGCCGTGATCGTCAGTTCCTATCTCGTGCAGGGCATCTCCGGTCTTCTGATCACCCTCTGCCTGGCTTATACCGTCATGCCCGGTCTGTTCAAAGCAGCGGGACTGCTCTTGCCAATGGGGTTCGGGCAGGGTCCCGGACAGGCGAACAATGTCGGCAGTACCTACGAATCGCTCGGGTTTGCGGGCGGCCGCAGTTTCGGGCTGGCCGTCGCTGCCGCCGGATATCTCGTCGCGTGCATTGTCGGCGTGGTGATCCTGAACATTCTGGCGAGGAAAGGAAAGATCGGCAAAACGCACGCTGCCGCAGTCGAACAGCCGACGGTGGACTTTTTCCAAAGCGAGAACGAGATCCCGGTCTCGGATTCGATCGACAAACTCTCCGTACAGATCGCGATGGTGTTGCTCGTCTATCTGGCGACTTACCTCTCGACGCGCGGACTGACGGCAGGCATCGCCGCGCTGTCTCACAGCCTTGCCGCCACGGTCAATTCCCTGCTGTGGGGATTTAATTTCATCATCGGTTCGGCACTCGCCATCCTGCTGCGTATCCTTCTCGAGAAATCAAAAAAAGCCGGCCTGATCAGGCGGCAGTACCAGAACAACTACCTGCTCAACCGCATTTCCGGCTTTTTCTTCGATATGATGATCGTTGCGGGCATCGGCTCCATCAATGTTGAGGACATCCGCGGTCTGTGGCTGCCGTTCCTCCTCCTGGTGACCGCCGGCGGCATCTTGACCTGGATCCACCTCACCATCGTCTGCCGCAAAGCTTATCCCGGTTATTACTATGAAGGGCTGATCTCCATGTACGGCATGATGACCGGCACCATCAGTTCCGGCGTCCTTCTTCTGCGCGAGATCGACCCCGCGCTTCGCACACCGGCTGCCAACAACCTGATCACCGGAAGCAGCTTCGGCATCCTGCTCGGTGCCCCGGTACTTGTTTTCGTCGGTCTGGCCGCCCGTTCCGCAACCATGTGCTGGGCAGTTGTCGGCATGGTGGCTGTCTATCTTGCCGCCTTATACCTGCTGATCTTCAAGGCACACGGCCGCAAAAGGCATTGATCCTCTATTCCGTCTTCCCGATAATAAGCGCACAGGAGCCTTCCTCCAGTGAATTAAAGACATCCAGATGAAAGTGGCTGCCTGCCGGCTCTTTGGCAAGCGCCAGAATGTTCTGCGACAGAGACAGAAGACCGGCCCAATTCGCATCGATCACACATGCCCCGTCTTCATCAACGCTGACGCGGATCTTAAAGCCATCTTCCCATTTCATATCCATACCAATCCCTCCTGATGGCCCGGCAAGGGCTATATTTATTTTAGTGCAAAAAGACCGTGCCGGTTACAATACGCATACATGGTCTTCACGCGGTCGATTTTAAAACGCGCCTCCGCATTTCCTTCCGGATACAGTTTGACGATCTGTACACCGCTGTCGGACACAGCTGCCAGAAATGAGATGTAGTGCTCCTTTGTCATCGGATGATCCACGGTCACGTAGTACTCATCTTCTGCGATTTCTTTTCTGATGCAGTGTGCTTCATCCATCTCTTCCGTCTCCGCCGGCACCAGTGTGACACCGCAGCAGCTGATCACGGCTTCCCCGGTCGAACGGATCACATTACCGCAGACCGGACAGACATACCACTTGCCGCGCGTCATGTTGGCTGTCCGGTTGACATTCTTGACATGATTACCGGAGAGCAGTTCGATTACCGAAATCCCGAGCGCATCCGCGAGCGGTTCGAGCAGACTGATGTCGGGATACCCGCGGCCTGTTTCCCACTTGCTGACCGCCTTGCTGCTCACGCAGATCTTCTCCGCCAGTTCCTCCTGCGTCAGTCGTTTGCTTTCTCTGAGTCTTTTAATGACCTCTCCGGTCACGTATCTATCCATGTTGCATACCTCCTTACGGCGCCAGTGTACCACCGCTGCCGCGGAGTTGTTACCTACGCTTCGTAGAGTCCGGCCCGCCGGCGTTCAACGGCCATTCGCTGTCCAGATGCCTTTCACGATTTCCCGCTGTTCTCCCTGATAACAGCCGGTCCCTTCGAAGACTGTTTCAAACCCGCAGTTTGCCAGCACTTTGCAGGATGGTACATTCTCTTTGAGGCTGATGCCATATACTTCTGAGATGCCAAGCGTCTGTGCCATCACCGGAAGAAATGCGCGGACAGCTTCTTCCGCGTAACCGTTTCCTCTGTATCTTTCCCCGATATGATAGCCGATCTCATAGGTGCCTTCCACCATCGGAACCATCTGAACATACCCTGCAAAGCCGCCGTCTTCCTGCCGGATCACTGCATAAACCAGCGGGCCATCCTGCGCATCGTACCGGTTCATCAGAAAAGCAACGGTCTCCCGGGCCTCCTCTACGGTCTCAAAGACCTCATCCGGGAGGAACCGCCGTGTCGCATCATCCAGAGAGTCAGCATGGATCGCCTCTGCCATCTCCATGGTCAGTTCTGTGATCCTGAGTCTGTTCGTTAAAACTTCCATTCCTCGATCTGTTCCCAGTTTCTGTTTTCGCACCAGTAAACCGTTCTTTCTGCGACGTCATAGACCATCGAAACGACCGTCGGACACACCTCCTGCGAGACTGCTTTCAGGACGGCAAAGCAATCCTGTACATCGAACTCATCCGATGCACCCTGCAGCATTTTTTCCGCTGTATGATATCTGTCCCGGCCCATCCACGGATGCGTTTCCGCGTCCTGTTTGAACGGCGAAAAGTTAGTCAGAACAGCATGATCCGGTTTCTCATAATACCTGCAGCCCTGTCCCGGAATGAGATGCAGCACGTTCCCGTCCGCATCCGACAAAGCAGACATGAATGTCACGCCGGGGAGGCTGAACACCGGACGTTCCTGCGCCGTCTTCCGGATCTCCTGCAGTGTTTTCTTCTGCAGCAGTAAGTCGATATCGAGCAGGAGCACATTCTCACCGTCTCCTGATGGATCGCTCCTGTCATTGAACGGCCAGCAAGTCGGCATCCCCACGAAATCGCCTCGGCTGTTTGCTCCGAAAAGTGGCAGCCAGCCTTCCTTTGCGTCATCGATCTCGATGAATACGCCTTCCTCTGCAGTCCGGACACGGTACGTCATATCCAGAATATCCAGATTCCAGCCCACGATCGTCTTTTTCTTATTGACAACTATACTTGTACACATTGTTTCTTCTCATTCTGCTAGTTTTTATACCGGCGAATCCGGGAGCAGTTCCGTTAGCAAAGTATCACACAGGCACCTTCCTGAACGCAACATGCTCAAAGAGCAGCGAAGATCCGGCTGCCTTTCGTATTGAGCCAGCGCAGCAGCAGCAATGCCCCGACAGCGAATACCGCCGCCCAGATCGACAGATACAGCACCGGTCCGATCCGGTAGGCGAACAGCATATACAAAGCCGCAAATACAGCGCAGAACCCCCAGCTGCTGAACAGCACGAGCGTCACCGCGCCGCCCTGTTTGATCGGCGCTGTTTCATCCGTCCAGTTCAGAAGCGGCATTTTCACACCGATGAACATCCCGTACAGCGCGCTGAACACCGTATACAGCATTGGCACAGCCAGAACGAGCAGCCGGACGGCCGGCGATTCCTTTACTACGATCGCCGCACAGACTGCCGCAAACAGCATGGGAACCGAGGTCAGGATCACCTGCACAGACACTTTGGCGCGCAGCACCGTGGCCGGGGTGACCGGCAGCGACTGCGGGATCCAAAGGCTCTTTCCTTCCAGAGAAAGCGACGGTGCCGCGATGTCCGTCATCGAGGTGAGCGTCAGCAGGGCGGTGCAGAACAGAACAGCGGCAGTACCGGGCATGCCGCTGAACACGCTGTTCAGCGCGTCGACAGCCACTGCGCCTTTCCAAAGTATCAGGACTCCAATCACGGGTATGAACAGGATGCCAAGTCCGCAGTTGAGCATATAATTCGGGCTGGATGTGAACCGTGCGAACTCTTTGCCGAGCACCGCACCAAAGACCGACTTCTCCTTCGCCTGTTTTTCCACGTAGCGCACTTTGCCGGTCTTCCCGCTCGCAGTAGCGATGCTTAAGAAACTGCGGGTCATCAGCGCGAAGAGCAGCGCGAGCAGTCCGATGGAAACGATCGTGAAGATCACAGCCGGCACAACAGCCCCCTCTCCGATCCGCCCCAGCAGGTAGAGGACATACGCCGCCCCCTTAACTGCATCGCCGTAGACCATCGCATTCTGCAGGATGTTGTTCAGGATATCCTGCAGTTTGAAGAAAAAGAGATAGTAGACGCCGAAGAACAGCAGCGCGATCAGCACCGTTGTGAAGGACCGGTTCTTAAGACGCAGGCTGATCTTCGCCACCAGCCAGCCAAGCAGGCACGACAGGAACAGTACGATGACCGTGAGGATCAGGAGCAGCAGCAGACCGCATACCACCTTCGAAACACTCGTACCTGCCGCGATCCAGTAAACGATGAGGGCCGGGAGGAAAGCGGCTGTCGTATACAGCGCCCCCATCAGGTAGACATTCATCAGTCTGGCGGTCATGATCGTCTTGACCGGGATCGGCAGACAGAGCAATTGGTCGTTATCCTTCGCCAGATAGAGACTGGCATAGGTGTTGAACACGCTGCCGAACACCCCGAGCATGGTCGCGATCAGCCCCAGCAGCAGGAAGTAAAACCAGCCCAGCCCTGCCGTCACGAGCGTCCCGCACATGCTGGCTGACAGAAACGCGAACAGCCCGCCGAACATTCCAAAGATGATGACGAAGAAGAAAAGAAACCAACCGGCAATGCCCGCTTTGGAACGCATCCGGTTCTTCTTCGGGTTGTAGAAATAGGTCTTGAATATCTCTGCAAATTGCTTTTTCAGAAGGATCCGCAGCATTTTATTCCGCCTCCAGTTCCAGGAACACCTCTTCGAGGCTCTCATCCCCTTTGACTTCGTCCATCGTGCCGACCTTGACCAGTTTGCCCTGCTTGATGATCGCGACCTTGTCGCAGAGCTTTTCTGCGACCTCCAGCACGTGCGTGGAGAAAAAGATCGCGCCGCCCGCGTCGCAGTGTTCGCGCATCATCCCCTTGAGCAGGTGGGCCGCCTTCGGGTCGAGGCCGACAAACGGCTCGTCCATGATGATCAGTTTCGGATCGTGCAGCCAGGCCGAGATGAGTGCAAGCTTCTGCTTCATGCCGTGGGAATACGCCGAGACAGGCTGCCCCAGATCATCGGTCAGTTCGAACAGATCCGCGTATTTATGGATCTTCTCCTGCCGCTCTGCAGCAGAGATCCCGAAGATATCCGCTATGAAGTTCAGATATTTGATCCCGCTCATGAAGTCGTACAGATCCGGATTGTCCGGGATGTACGCAAAAGCCTTCTTACAGGCGACTGGCTCTTGTGCCAGATCTTTGCCGTCGATCGTGATCCTGCCGCTGTCAAACTGCAGGATGCCGACCGCACTCTTAAGTGTGGTGCTTTTGCCTGCGCCGTTGTGCCCGATGAAGCCGAAGATCTCGCCGGGCTGAATATGCAGGGACAGGTCGTCCACCGCTTTCTTATCTCCGAATGTTTTTGTCAGATGGTCGATGACTAACATACCGATCCTCCTTTGATCCTGTTCTGTTTCTCTGCAAGTTCGCTGAAGACCGCATCTCTGTCATAGGTCCCCTCAGCGAGCCCCGGGACCTCCTTATAGGCTTTCAGAACGGAAATACTGATCTCCCGTCCGACGGATAGTATCTCTTCTTCTGTGAAGGGACAGTCATCCGTTACCATCAACGTCGCGTAACTGAATGCTGTCAGCCAGATATTGCGGAAGAAACTGTCCGCCTGATGCGCATCCAGCCGGTAGATACGCATGATCGACTCGCGCGCCATATCCTGCGAGAAGGCCAGTGCTTCCGTCGCACCGCCGATCACCCCGTCCGGCTTCGTCAGGAAAAGCAGTTTATATAGTTCAGGCTCCTCTTTCGCAAATCGGAGATACTGCCTCCAGATGCCCTGAAACGGGATCGGCTCTTGCAGCCCTTTCTCGATAGACGCTTTATATTGTGCTTTTGCCAGTTCGTAGACGTCACCGCGCAGTTGATCCATAGTTTCGTACCAGGTGAAGATCGGTCTGGGAGAAACGCCCAGCTCACCGGCGACTTCCCGCGCCGTTACCGCTTCGAAGCCTTTCTTCCGAACGACTGCCAGAGCCGCCTGCGCGATCTCTTCTTTTGTGAATTTTACTTTCGGAGGCATGCTTTGCTTCTCCTTTCACGCATGTTATGCAACGCCTGTTTTGCAACACTTGTTATGTTACAACTGCTACACACTTATGTCAACACCTACCGGTTAATAAAAGAATCGCCTTTTACCGGCGATTCTTCCTTTTACTTTTTCAGTCCGTTTTCATTGAGTTCGTCATCTGGCGGCGTCCAGTTTGCCTGCAATTCCTCTATCGTCAGGTACCCGTCGACTTTTGTCGCGATCTGGTATTTGTCCTCATAGACGATCTCGCCCGGATCGTTCGTATACACGAGATAGTACGGATGATGATACCGTTCCAGCAGCCACAGCGCAGGCCGGATCATCTTCATCATCTCCTCGGAGTTCTCTGTCTTGAACCAGCAGACCACCGGTTCCTGCCGCCGGCACGGTTCCGGCCACGGCAATTCATGCGCGAACCAGTCATCGATCTCCCGGTAAAGATCGGCATCCTCCTCATCCATGATGTCGTTCTGGATCAGTCCCCAGCACATGCTGAAGATGCCTTTTGCATACATCGTATTTCTGGCCAGTTCCTTCCCCTGGATGCGGACATACTTGAATTTCAGATGGCTCATTGTCAGTCCCCGATCGTTTTCCTTTTGCGTTGCCCCACAAACACTCCTAAAATATTCTACCGAAAACAATGCGTTGAATTCAAGTAATTCGTTCTGTTTACCGGCATCTGCAGATGTTAAGCAAACAGCAGCAGAGAGATCATTCCCATGAGCAGCAGCCACCCTCCAAGAAAGATCGCGGCATGCTTCTTTTCCGCATGGATCGCGATAAACTCCCGGATCAGGGCGCTTGGCCAATAATAAAACGCGACGCGGCTGCCGATTCCTGTGCAGGTAAGTCCGATCCTGCGGCAATACCGCAGCGCTCGATAAACATGGTAATTGCTGGTCACAAGAGCTATATAGGCTCTGCCTCCCGCCTCGTCAATGATCTTCTTTGAATTCTGCAGGTTCTCCAACGTGGTTGCCGAAGCATCTTCCATCAGAATGTCTTCTTCCGGAACACCTGTTTCAAGCAGGTATTTTTTCATCGCCTCCGCTTCGGAGATGCTTTCATCCACCCCTTTGCCTCCGGATGGGATCATTTTCGGCGGGGTCGGGTCTTTGCGGTAGACTTTGACCGCCTTTTCCAGCCGATCGCGCAGCAGTTTGGACAGCCGGTCCCCCTCGAGAAGTCCCGCACCGTGGATGATGACATAATCAAAATCCTTCTTCTTTGGGATGATCTGCAGAAACAGCGTATAGATGATAAATATAAGAAACGCCATGGATCCGTAGATCACCGACATCGAAGTATAGAGCGATGCAATGAAAAGCCCGGAGTGATAGGTGTGTGCAAGCGGATCGGCATAAGATGATAAGGAATAACTGATGACCAGCCAGGCGAAAGCCGCTTCCCCGATCAGGATAACGATTCCCAGTACCAGGGAGAGCAGGTGCGACAGTTGCCGTCCCTCCTTCCGGATCATGACGACCCCGTTGAAAATCAGGAAGAACGGAACGATCAGCAGTCCGATCAGAGCCGCATTGATAAGGATGACAAAAACAATGCTGCCGTAGTCCCCTGCCGCATTGAGGATAAACGGAACAAGCGACAGCAGCGCAAAAAACAACAGATAACAATTACGATATCTGCTTCTTTCCTTATGGAACGCTATGAAGAATACGACCCACCAGAAGAGTGAGAAAACGCCGCTGATGATGACTGCACCCATTCGCTGACTAAGGCCTCCCTATCTCAACAATTCCCCGTATACACATAGTGTAAAGCTTCACGCGCGATTTCCGCAAGGTGATAAACCGTCCGGACCGGAGTCGCGGCACGGTCCTGCATACGGAACCGCGGGAAAAACCGCGAGATATGAAGCGGGATATCTTCTCCGTCCGGTCCTTTCAAGCGGCTCACCCATTTGGACAGTTCCCGCATCTCCTCTTCGCTGTCGTTCTCCCCCGGCACGATCAAGGTCGTCAGTTCCACGTGACAGAATGCCGAGGCAGCTTCAATGAACGCCATGACCTGCTGCCGGTCGCCGCTGAGGGTCTCTCTATAGTAGTTGTCAGTAAAACCTTTCAGGTCAATATTCATCGCATCGATATACGGCTTCAGTTCTTCCAGCACAGGCAATTCCGCAGTCCCGTTCGTAACGATGACGGTCTTCAGTTCTTTCTCTTTCGCAAGTTTCGCCGTGTCTCTTATGAACTCATACCCGATCAGTGGTTCGTTATAGGTGAACGCAATGCCGATGTTCCCTCTTTTCTTTGTTGCTTCAGCGATGTCAACAAGTTCTTCCGGCTGCAGCGATTCTGCCTTCTCAGCAAACCGCGCCGCCTCGTCGGACCAGGAGATCTCGTAATTCTGGCAGAACGGACAGCGCAGATTGCAGCCGAAACTGCCGGCAGAAAGAATCAGACTGCCGGGATGGAACCGCGCCAGCGGCTTTTTCTCGATGGGATCCAGCGCCAGCGACGTGATCCGTCCGTAATTGAACGCTTCCACCTTGCCGTTCTTCGCCGTCCGGCCGCCGCAGAAACCAAGCCCGCCTTCCGGGATATGACAATGTCTGAAACAAACACTGCACTCTGCCATCATGATTCTCCGTAAAAACGCATTTGCAACGAAAACAATGATCAGTAATGCCGGACGACTTCGAACCGCTCCAGCGTGTACGGCTCATACGCCTTGATGCCGCCCTTCTGCCGCGCGATGCTGATCTGTTCCTCTACAGTATCCACCCCGTCCAGATTGGGGAGCAGCAGACCGCGCTTATGTCCGCAGCTGACGATGACCCCGTACCGTTTGACATCCAGTTCGTCCGGAGAATCGATCGGTTCGAGTTCTCCGAGGACATCGACACTGATCTCGAGCGCCTTCAGTTCCTCCGGTCCGACCGGCGCAAAGCGCGGATCACGGGAGCAGGCGCTGATGGCATTTTCCACGATTTCTTCCGCGATGCTTTCCCGGGTCGCCATGATCGTCCCGATGCAGCCGCGCAGCTGCCCGTTCTTATGCAAAGACACGAATGTACCCGCACGCCGCGACAGCATCTCCTCCGGGAGACCTGCAGGAACGGTGATGTGCTCACGCCTTAGGACCCAGGCCTCTACAGAAGCTCTTGCGAGTCTGACGAACGGGTCGCTCTTTTCTGCTCTCTCCCTGCATTCCTGTTCCATCTTATCCTTATACTGTTCAAGGAAGTGACGGTCCGGATCTTCTCCGTCCGGATAGAAGGTGCAGATCCCGTAACCAACACCGGTCACGTCCTCGTGCGACAGCGTTTCCGCCTTCACACGCAGACCATCGAACGCGCCCGCCATGATCACGAAGGACCGGTGACCGCACTCTGCTGCTTTATCGCAGAAACTTTCATCAAAGTCAAACAATTCGCCGAACGCAGCACGCCCCATGACATCCATGATCCGATGATCATAGACCGGTCCTTCCGGCGCAAATCCGTACGGTCCGTAGGACTGGAGTTTGTGCGACAGATCTCCGCTGGCGATCAGAATCGCACGTGTTCCGGTATCCTCAACTGCCTGTCTGATCATCTGCCCGAAACGATAATGGTTCGCCAGAGAGAGCCCGGCCAGACCGATCCGCACGATCTTTCCGCCCGTATACTGCCTGCGGATGAACCACAGCGGGACCATCGTGCCGTGGTCGAGCGAGGCGTCTTTTTCCCCAAGCATGCCGGCAGGAAAGTCATCCGCATCGGCCAGTTCACACAAGCGTTTCACCAGCACTGTGTCGTACTGTTCCGCAAACCGCACACCAGGTGCATCGAACCGGCTGAATGATCCTTTCGCGCCTTTGCCGGGCGAGATATGAAAGTAATCCGCATACATGATGGAATGCGGACTGGTGATGATCAGTGTATCCGGCGCAAGCGCGGCGATCTGCTCCGCCACGCACTCGTAAGCCTTTGTCGTTGCGAGGACCTGCGCCTCGCTGCCCCGCCCGACATCCGGAACGATCATGGGGGGATGCGGGACCATAAATGCTGCAAGGATGGACATCTTTCCGTCTCCTATTTCTTTGCGATCACAATGGGCTGATAAAACCCGGTTTCCTCTGGGAACTTCCATACAACATCCGTGCATCCGCCGGCATAGAGCATGTCTGTCAGTTCCTCGCGGCGGACAGCCCGGTATTCGCATACGAACTTGGCGATCTCGAGATCTTCTTCGTCATCGATGATATACTGCGTCAGCTGATAAGTATCCCCGCTCCAGACCCATGTCTGGAAAGAAACGCGCTGTCCGCTGTCTGTCTTGTGGATATAAGGCGGCGAATACGGCGGTCTGCTCTCGAGAAGGCTGTCGTAATCCCGGATGCTGGCGACGAAGATACCGCCGGGGCTTACCTGACCGGTGATGCTGCGGACGGCCGCTTCCAGCGATTCTCCGGTCAGCATGTGCGGAAGCGCATTGTCCATCGCGATCACGATCTCGAACTGTTCATGGAACGTATCGGAGAGCGCACAAAAGTCGGCGTGTGCGAAATGGATCCGCACACCATTTGCTTCAGCTCGTTCGGCTGCTTCCGCCAACTCGCCGTCACTGATATCGGAGGCGGTCACATCGTATCCCATTCCGGCGAGACCGATCGCCTGAGTGCCGATCCCGCAGGCGCAGTCGAGAACGCTGGAGGATCTGTCAAAACCATACGCTGCAAAGATCCGGTCCAGAATCACCGCCTGCTCCTTTGTGGCAGTCTGCCAGTCCGCGAACAGTTTATCGTACTGCGATGCCATATTATCGTAAAACGTCTGTGTTATATCCATATCGGGTCATCCTCCTGTGGTATGCAGGCAGATCAGTCAATGATCCCTTTTGCGAATTTTGCAGCCGCTTTCAAATCTGCCTCATTCGGTCTCCCTTTATGCGCACCCTTAAACTCGCCCTTGCAGTGGAATTCGCGGAGATCCATCGGGATGCCGACCTTGTCCGCTTCCGCTTTGACTTTCTTGAATGTGGAATTCAGCATGGCTGCGGTGCCGAAGTTGACGATCTTCCCGACCATCGCCTTGTCCAGCGATCTGATGAACTCCCGGACCTCCGGATCGATACTGAACGCATAGTAAGAATTGCCCAGAAACAGAATGTCGACCGGTTCCGTCAGCGGTGTGCTGATCGGAAGCGCTTCTGCCCCGACTGCCTCCGCTACAGCCCAGGCGAGCCGTTTCGTGTTTCCTGTTTTGGTATAGTATCTGACTGCTATACGGTCGTTGCTCATGTTTCTTTCCTCCTCTTTACACTTTCTTCTTCGTTCTCATCATACCAGTAATCCGCCGGCTGTTAAACATACTCTTCCGATCAGAGCGGAAACGCCACGGCTTCGCGGTCATTCCCGGCAGCAAGAACATCGAACACATACGTGACAATATGGACCTTTTCGACTTCGCGCTGACGGAGGAAGAGATGGCAGAAATCGCCAAGCTGGAAATAAACGAAAGGTACTATCATCGCACCGATGAACAGCTGCAGCAGTTTGCCGCCTGGCGCCCTTCTTTTGAACAAAACTAAAAAGGACCCCGATTCGGCTTCGCAGCCGTATCGGGGTTTTTATCAGCATAGTCAGTCAGTTGCCGAGACGAGCATCACAACGTACCTCTTTATACTCCAGTCGTAGATGCTCCAGCAGCATGCACCGTACCATTCATGGCCTGCGTCAAAGAAATCCGACCAGTCAGTCGTCCACTCATAAATAGTGAGCCACTCCGTACCGTTTGGAAACAGGGCTCTGTTCACCGTCCGGAAGTCCTCTGGCGTGTTTTTTCTGCCGTAAACCGATTCCAGCAACGCATACCAATAAGGAACCGTCGTGCCGAAGTTTTCATCATTCGGATACCATTCGGCATCATACCAGACATTGCCGTAATAATCTTTCTTAACGATTTGCGGGCAGTAGAAAAACTCCCTCGGTTTCAGTGGTGACGGTAAGGCTTGATCGACATCATAGATCCACGGATGTAGTTGAACTGCTGCTTTGTCCCCCTCTGCGTCTTTTTCCTCCAACCGTTCGAAGACAAAGCGCAAAGCTTCCCGATGAGACAGCAGCCCGTCATATGGTTTGTCATCACTTAAAAGATAATAGATGACCTCACCGATACAGTGGTGCTCAGGATCCGCATCATACCTTTCTGCAAGATCATAAAATACATCATCCTTTATTTCGTACATCGCACTATTCCTTACCCGCCCGCTCTAATGCATCGGCTGTTTCTGAAAGCCACTCGTTGTAGTGATCATATGGGGTCTGGGTCCACCAGTCTAAAAGCTTGTTCAGAGATACGATGTCTTCTTCAATACTGGTACACGCGTACTGTTCCGGATCGCGGTTGGCCGTCACAATGTGATGATCATCGTCTTTAAAGCCGATCCGGTAAATACAGTATCCTGTCCAGCTGCGGTGCGCCCAGAGCGTCGACCCCTCCATGTACCAGAACCACTTATCCTCCATCGCCTGCGGCACATTGCCGCGGCGGAGCGATTCCATTTCCCCGTCGCTGAAAGACCTGTCCAGCACAAAAGTCTCATGCTGCGCGGGCATGGGCGCGGTTTTCCAGTCATCACGACGGGCAGCACGCGGCCGGCTGTTGTTGTCCTTTTTCATATTCTCCCCCGTTCTGATCCCGCTTTATCAAAGCGCGTTTTTCGGACAGTTTTTCACGCACTCCATACACAGTATACACTCTGTGCCGTTGCGCCGTTTTCTGGAATTGTCCGTCACATCCACATCCATCGGGCAGACCTGTATGCATTTTCCGCAGTTCACGCATTTATCTTCGTCGCACTTGATGCGGATCATGGAAAAGTAACTCATCGGTTTCAGAAAAACGGTGACCGGACAAATATACTTGCAGAAAGCGCGGTTGTCTTTGTACAGGAAAGCAAGCGCGATGCCGATTCCATAATACGCAAGATTGCCTATGATAAACGCCCAGAACATGATCTTCTCGATGTTTCCGGCTTTGCTAAGAAAGAGCGCGGATACGAAAATCAGCGAAACAGAAAATGTGATATATCTGACCCATCCGATCTTTTTCCGCGGCTTAGCCGGCACCTTATACGGAAGAAAATCCAGCACCATTGCTGTCCAACAGGCGTATCCGCACCAGCCGCGGCCGAATACCAGCGGACCGAATATCTTTGCAACAGCGTAGTGGATGGTCGCCGCCTCAAACACGCCTGTAAAGAGATAGTACCAGAATCCCTCAATCTGCATGTTCTCCTGACAGATCAACCCGAGATAGACCAGCATGTATAAACCGACCAGCAGCTGAACAATGCGTCTGGCGTGTTCATACTTCTTGATGAACAGAAAGATCCCAAGCGAAATCGATAATCCGATGTAACTGAAATTGAACAGATAAAACAGATTGTCTTTCGTCAGCCACAAGGTCACGGCAACCGCTTCAAAAACGAGCAGTATAATCAGTGGTGACAGGTATTTCTTTGGCATCGATACTCTACCTCAGGCAAGATTCATGTGCGGTGCTGTTTTGCACTTCCATTCTAACGCGATCGCCCGCATCGTGCAAAAGTCCCATCACTCCCTTCTTATTTAATACTCCAGCCGGCACTGGCGCTCTGAAGCTGCGTCATGCGTTTGAAAATACCCTCTTTTCTTGCGAGCAGTTCAGCGGGGCTGCCTTCCTCAGCGACCCTGCCGTCT
The DNA here is from genome assembly GCA_040307715.1 of Clostridiales bacterium. Taxonomy (GTDB): domain Bacteria; phylum Bacillota; class Clostridia; order Peptostreptococcales; family Anaerovoracaceae; genus RUG13615. The sequence continues at coordinate 23,753 of JAWRJC010000064.1, forward strand.
GCAAGGACGACGATCTTATCCGCAGCCTCAACGGTGCGCATGCGGTGTGCGATGACCAGAACGGTCTTTCCTGCCAGCAGCCGCGACAGCGCACCCTGTACCTTCGTTTCGTTTTCCACGTCGAGGGAGGCAGTCGCTTCATCCAGCAGAACGATCGGCGCGTTTTTCAAAAGCGCACGGGCGATAGAAATGCGCTGCCGCTCCCCGCCGGAGAGCTTTGCTCCGTTCTCTCCGATAGGTGTCGCATACCCTTGCGGCAGTTTTTCTACGAACTCATCACAGTTTGCCGCTGTTGCAGCGGCCAGGACCTCTTCGTCTGAAGCGCCGTGTTTGCCGAGACGAATGTTCTCCATCACTGTATCGTCAAAGAGAACAACGTCTTGGAACACCATGGAATAGTCTGTCAGGAGCACCTCGGGATCGACCGCGTTGATATCGATGCCGCCGACCTTGATGCTTCCTTCGGAAACATCCCACAGGCGGGCAGCCAGTCTCGCACAGGTACTTTTTCCGGAACCCGATGGACCGAC
>JAWRJC010000065.1:0-29732 GCA_040307715.1 Clostridiales bacterium
CAGCCGCTGCCGGTGATGTAGCCGCGGACGATGCACTCGATCGGGAGCATGGTCAGCTTGCGGCACTTCATGCTATTGCCGTCAAACTGCGGCTGCTGGAAGAACTCCGGCATATCCTTGACATCCGTGGAAATGACGTGATTGGGTACGATGTCCTTCGTCAGATCGAACCAGAACTTGCTCATCTGGGTCAGAACGGTACCCTTCTTTTCGATCTTGTTCTTCAGGATGACGTCGAACGCCGAAATGCGGTCGGTAGCAACCATGATCAGGCTGTCGCCGATGTCGTAGATTTCTCTGACTTTACCTTCTTTGAAGGGGGTATACTCCTGCATGCTGTTCTCCTTATTCGTGGTTTCTCGGTACTGGAATCGCTCTGCGATTCTGAAAAAAACAACCGCCGACCCGAGGCCGGCGGTCTTGCTGGTGTTCCGTAGGGGGCTCGAACCCATGACCTTGTGGTTGTGACCCACACGCTCTCCCAGCTGAGCTAACGGAACATAAAGCCGGGTCGTTCCCGAACACAAGTATAATACCACAAAACCACGGGCAAAGATACCCCTTTTTTAGGAAGCAGCTGCCCTTTCTGCGGGCAAATTGTCGCAAATCGGACATCCCGGATTTCACGGTTTGAATCCCCCTCCAACTGTTGAAATACTCGGCCTGCATTCGTATAATGAAATAGAAATCTATAGGAACATGAAACAATATTTCATATAGATCAACTTGTATAAGAAAGGAATCATCATGGATTACGCAAAGGAATCGCTCAGACTCCACGAACAGTGGAAAGGCAAGATCGAGGTCATCGCTACCGTACCAGTCAACAACAAAGACGACCTGTCGCTGGCGTACACCCCCGGCGTCGCGCAGCCGTGCCTGGAGATCCAGAAAAACCCTGAATTGAGCTATGAACTCACCCGCCGCTACAATATGTGCGCCGTCATCACCGACGGCACAGCGGTCCTCGGACTCGGCGATATCGGCCCGGAGGCCGGCATGCCGGTCATGGAAGGCAAATGCGTCCTGTTCAAATCGTTCGCGGACGTAGACGCTTTCCCGCTCTGCATCAAGAGTAAAGACGTCGACACCATCGTTGAGACGATCTACATGATCAGCGGTTCCTTCGGCGGGATCAACCTGGAGGACATCTCCGCGCCGCGCTGCTTTGAGATCGAAAGAAAACTCAAAGAACGCTGCGACATCCCGATCTTCCACGACGACCAGCACGGCACGGCGGTCATCACGCTGGCCGGCCTGACGAACGCGCTGAAGGTCGTCGGCAAGAAAAAGGAAGACGTCCGCATCGTCACCTCCGGTGCCGGCGCTGCCGCCATCTCCATCACCAAGCTCCTGCTCTCCGCGGGCTTTACCGATGTCATCATGACGGACCGCCGCGGCATCATCTACAAGGGCCGTGAGGAAGGCATGAACTGGATCAAAGAGGAGATGGCCGAAGTGACCAACAAGGAAGGTATGAAAGGGTCTCTTGCGGACGCGCTCGTCGGCGCGGACATCTTCATCGGCGTCAGCGCCCCCGGTCTTGTCACCAAAGAGATGGTAAAAAGCATGGCCAAGGATCCGATCATCTTCGCCTGCGCCAACCCAACGCCCGAGATCTTCCCGGACGAAGCCAAAGAAGCCGGCGCCGCCGTCATCTCGACCGGCCGTTCCGACTTCCCCAACCAGATCAACAACGTCCTCGCCTTCCCGGGCATCTTCCGCGGCACGTTCGACGTGAGAGCGAGCGACATCAACGAAGAGATGAAGATCGCGGCCGCGCACGCGCTGGCGGACCTCATCTCCGACGAGGAACTTTGTGCTGACTACATCATTCCGAAGGCGTTCGATCCGAAGGTCGGTCCGGCTGTGGCAAAGGCGGTCGCCGAAGCCGCCAGAGCCTCCGGTGTCGCGAGACTGTAGAGTATTAAAAAACCGGTGCCCCTCACAGGACACCGGTTTTTTCTTGCTGTTGCTCTGTTCCGGCTAAGCGTCCCCTGCCTGCCGCATCTCGGCCAGCCATGGCTCGAACAGCTGCTGCGCCAGGATCTCGGCAAAGACTTCATGCCCGAGTTCCGAAAGGTGCACGTTGTCGTACGCCATGGGGATCTCCCAGCCTGCGGCATCCAGGAAGCGGATCTCATGTTCTTCCGCCACCTCGAACAGCGCCTGGGAAAACCTCCCGTCCGTCGTGTCGTACCGGCGGTAGTACGGGACCTCTTTGAGCGCCATCGCCGGCGGGGCAATCATGAGGATCTTGAGCGGCGAAAGGCCGTTCTTCTTGGATTCGTACAGATGCCTGACGAATCTGTCGGCGCGCCACGCCACCCCGTTCGGATCAGGATTGGCCATGCAGAGCAGGTCGTTGGATCCGAGCATGAAGATGAACATATCGACCGGCGATTCCAGCCGGATCCACTTATCCACCGCGCTCTGTCCGATCGGTGTCGCCGGGATCTGCCGCCCGTTGAGACCGTCCGCCACGATCGTAAAGGTATCCCGGTATCTCGCCGCAAGGATGTCCGGCCACCGGTACCGTGCGTCGTACCGGCCAAATGACCCGTCCCGCGGATCAAATCCGTAAGTATTGCTGTCTCCGTAGATCAGGATCTTTTTCATCACAATGCTCCGTTTCTTCTCAAGATATGCATTATTATACCATAAAGTGCGGTGAACGAAACAGACCGGCGAACCGCCCGCCTGTTGTTTTACCGCTGCGATTCGGCTATACTGGAACAGTCCGCATGGCGGACATTGCAAACTGTTACCATTCGCGAAAGCGATTCCATAAATCAAGGAGGACATCTATGGACCCGCGCATCAAAAAACTTGCTCATCTGCTCGTTCATTACAGCTGCCGCCTCAAGGAAGGCGAGAAGATCCTGATCGACTTTGAAGGCAGCGAAGTCACCCCGCTCATCCGGCAGATCATCAAAGAGGTCTATCTGGCAGGCGGTCAGCCTTTTGTTTACGAACGCAACAGCGCCATTCTGCGCGAACTGCTCTTCGGCGCAACGGAACAGCAGCTGCAGCTGGACGCGGACAACAAACTGGCTCTGATGAAGCAGATGGACGCTTACATCGCCGTGCGCGGCGCGGATAACCTGACGGAACTCGCCGATGTGCCGCACGAGAAAATGAATCTGTACAACCGCATCATGACACCGGTCACCGATGAGCGCGTGAACAACAGCAAATGGGTCGTTCTGCGCTACCCGAACAATGCGATGGCGCAGATGGCCAATATGAGCCGGGAGGCCTTTGAGGATTTCTATTATGACGTCTGCACGCTTGATTACAGCAAAATGGACAAAGCCATGGACGCGCTGAAAGACCTCATGGAACACACGGATAAGGTCCGCCTCGTGGCGCCCGGCACCGATCTAACTTTCTCGATCAAGGGTATCCCTGCGATCAAATGCGCAGGCGAATGCAATATTCCTGACGGCGAAGTGTACACCGCCCCTGTGCGCGAGAGTATGAACGGCACCATCGCCTACAACACGCCGTCCCTGGAAGACGGTTTTACCTACGAAAACATCGTCTTTGAGGTCAAAGACGGAAAGATCGTCAAAGCGACCGCCAACGACAACGAACGCATCAACGCGATGCTCGATACGGATGAAGGCGCACGGTATTTCGGTGAGTTCGCGATCGGTGTCAACCCGTATGTCCTCGAGCCGATGAAGGACATCCTCTTCGACGAAAAGATCTGCGGCAGCTTCCACCTGACGCCCGGCATGTGCTATGACGACGCCCCGAACGGCAACAAATCCGCTGTCCACTGGGATCTCGTGCAGATCCAGCGGCCGGAATACGGCGGCGGCGAGATCTGGTTCGATGATGTGCTGATCCGTAAAGACGGCCTGTTCGTGATCGACGAACTCCTGCCGCTCAACCCGGAGAACCTGAAATAGAACGATGCATCAGAAAAGGCGTATCCTGCGGGATACGCCCTTTTTTTTCACTGTTCACGGCACTGCCGTTCCCGGATCAGTACGGTTTCTTGACCTGTGTGACACTGTCGATGCCGTTGTAGACCGGGATGTAGAACTTCAGGTTCTTTTCACTGCCGGTATAGGCATAACCGAGGATCTTCCCCTCCTGCGCCGCGCCGGCGATGTAGGTCTCATATTGATGTTCGCCCGCATTCGCCGTCCCGTTGCAGACATTGAACTTCTTGGTATAGAACGTATTCTGCCCCTTGTCTACATAGTAGTACTTGTACCACTGGGCACCGCCCTGCAGTGCTGCTTTCTTTGTCTTCCACGGACGGCTGAACGTGGTGCTCTGCACAACACCGTTATAGTTCGGCTCTCCGGCTGCCCACCACAGACCGCGCCGTGTCGCGTTCACGACCGTGGAGTAGCTCGTTCCTGTGAAAACACTCCCGTAGTAGGCACCGATGTTGAAGTAGTTGTAATACCCCTTCAAGCTGAGCACGCCGCTCTTCAGCTTGATCGTACCGGTGTAGCTGCCGCTGATCAGGTCGTTGGAACCGCCCGTCCAGCCCTGCTCCTGCACGATCATCGCGGCGAGGACGGTCGGATTGATGCCCGCGGTCTGTCCGCCTGTCGTCAGATAACCGATAAAGGTGTCGTTATTCATGAAGCAGCTGCTGTTATGGGATACCAGCCGTTTGACCGATGCGGTGCTGCTCGCGGCGGCAAGATACCGGTGATCCATGAAAGCGAAGATGTATTCCTCCGTCAGATAGTTGCGCGGATCGAGATAGTATTTCAGTTCGTTCCCCTTCGAATATGTGGGGGTGACTTCATAGGTCGTCGAGTAATTCTTTCCCGCTTCTTTGGAGAGTGCCGTGTCGAAGGTCATCCCTGTCTTGGCAGGCAGGAACTGCCACGTGGGGTGTGCACTGTGTAGCTTTTTCAACGCCGGCCAGTAGGTCTTCGGGAATCCCTGCTGACTGAGGTATGTCTCAAAGGCATCCAGGCCGCTCAGTTTGAACGGCTCGATCATGACGTATTTGGTCGTTCCCTTAACATCACGTACCGCGATCCGGAACGTATACTCACCTGCGGGGAGATTCTGGATCTTGATCGACGATGCGGCTTTGGAAATATCGATCGTCTTTGACTTGGGCGATTTGAACTGATAATACGCCCCGCTGACCCATTTGCCGGTCTTTTTGCTGACAACGCCGACCGTGGCCAGATCGATCGTCTGCTGGGAAGTAACGATACCGGCGACATTGAAAGGAACGCCGATATACATGTCTTCCGGATACCGCGCGCCGGAGACAGCGAATCCGGACGCGGACGCGGACGACGCTTTGACAGTGAAGCTGGTTTTCTTCACGTACTTGGTAAAGCCGCTCTCATCGCGCACCGCGATCCGGTAGGTATAACTGCCCGCCGGAAGATTGGTAAAATCGATCGACGAAGCCACAGAGGCTGCATCAAACGTCTTGCTGCCTGGCTCCGCTTTAGCGGTGGCGCCGTAGACCCACTTTCCGGTCGCGCCGCTGACAACGCCGATCGTGACCGTTTCGATCTTCTTCCCCGAGGTGATCGTCCCCTTGGGGCTGAATGCGGTGCCCTGCGTCATGCTGGCGGCGGGGCTGTTATCCCCGCTCAGTTTGAATGCTGTGACCGTAAACGGCTTTTTGAGCAGATACTTGGATGTCCCTTTTTTGTCTTTGACAGCGATCCGATAGGTATACGAGCCTTCCGGCAGAGAGCCGAACCGGATCGATTCGTCAGCTGCGGAAACATCATAGGTCTTTGTACCCGGTGACCTTACGGTGAAGGTGGCGCCGTCCACCCACTTGGCGGTCTTCTCGTCAACGACCCCGATCGTGATGGTCTCGAGACGCAGCGCCGAAGTGATCTTCCCGGACAGAGAGAACGAGTCTCCGGTCATCAGAGCCGTCGGATAGGTCTCCCCTGTCAGTGTGAAAGCAGAATCGCCTTCTGTTACAGTGAAAGACTTTGAAATGAGATACTTTGAAGTATTATTCGCATCCTTGACGGCTACACGGTAACTGTATGTCCCCTCTTCCAGACTGCTGAAATCCAGTGAGGCGTTGGCTTCCGAAATATCAAACGTCTTGCTGTTCACCGCGCGGTTTGCGTAAGTTACCGCATCGACCCATTTGCCGGAGCTGTCGACCACGCCGACCGTCACCACCAGCAGTCTGGCCGCGGAGGTGATCGTTCCGGCCACCGAAAAGCTGCTTCCTTCCTTGATGCTGACCGGCACCGCCTCGTCCTGCAGTGTGAAGGAAGACTCCACTTGCGCAGCATCTACCGAGAACGGCTTGCTGAGCAGGTATTCGGAAGTCCCTCCGGAATACTTGACCGCGATCCGGTAGGAGTAAGAACCTTTCGGCAATGTGCCGAACTTGATATGGGAATCAGCGGTGGCGATGTTGAATACTTTCGTCTTCGGTGTCGCTTTATAGGTGGCGCTGTCCACCCATTTCCCGGTCGCGTCACTGACGACGCCGACCGTAACGACCTCCAGCGACTGGGTGGAGTTGATCGTTCCTGTGATACTGAACGAAGACCCTTCTTCCATGGAGGACGGCGGATAATTGGCACCGGAAAGGGTCGCGATGCCCGATGCCGCCGCTGCAGGCGCAGGTATCACAAAAAGCGCCATGCACAAGGCGAGCAGCAACAGAGGTATTCTTCTGAAACGTTTTATACGTCTTTCTTTCATGTTTACACCTTTATACGCCAGTGCGCCCGGCAGGATAGTAAAAATCCATTCGTCCTGCTTTTGACACACAAAAACAACAAACAAATGGACCAGTTCAGAAAGATTCTAACATTATATAGTGCTGAAAGTCAAACGACACCGTTCCGTTCCCGGAAGAACCGCTTCAGACTCCGATCGTATCAATGATGAGCCGTCCGGCTGCAGGCGCTTCTTCGCCGATCTGATACGCTGCCCTGAGATCGCCTGCCGCTTCTCTGATCTTCTCCGCGTCTGCTCCGAAAAGCCTTGCGAGACGGTCTCCCTTATTGACCTTGCCGCCGGTCTTGATGTACAGATAGGCACCGGCGCTCTCATCGATCTCATCCTCTTTGCGCGCACGGCCTGCACCGGATTTCTGGACCGCAGCGCCGACCAGCGAAGCGTCGAGGGCGGTCACATAACCGCTCTCCTGCGCAAGGATATCCACTGCATGCGCCGGTCTTGGGAGCAGCTTGATGTCGTCGATGACCATCTCGTTGCCATTTTGCGCAGCGATCATTTCACGGAACTTATCGAGACCGCGGCCGCTTAAGAGCGCTTCTTCAGCCATCACACGCGCGCTGTCGAAATCATCCGCTTTGCCGCCGAGCAATACCATCAGCGATGCCAGATGCAACGAAAGCGCAGTGATATCTTCCGGGCCTCTGCCTTTGAGTGTCTCGATGGCTTCAACGACCTCGCAGCTGTTGCCCGCAGCCTGCCCGAGCGGCTGCTCCATGCCGGTAATGACCGCGATCGTCCGTTTGCCGGCGGCGTTGCCGATCCGCACCATACGTTCCGCCAGATCCCTGGCTGCTTCTTCTGTTTGCATAAATGCGCCGCTGCCGCACTTGACATCAAGCAGGATCGCATCCGCTCCGGACGCGAGCTTTTTGCTCATGATGCTGGACGCGATCAGGCTCGGCTCATCGACCGTTCCGGTGACGTCCCGAAGCGCGTAAAGCAGTTTGTCCGCTTTGGCAAGATCAGCGCTTTGACCGACCACAGCGATCCCCTTCTCACGCACGTTCTCAATGAAGTCTTCCGGCTTCACGGCTACTTCAAACCCCGGGATCGCACAAAGCTTGTCGATCGTTCCGCCTGTCATCCCAAGCCCCCGCCCGCTCATCTTGGCGATCGGGACACCGCAGGCAGCCGCGAGCGGCGCCACGATCATCGTCGTTTTGTCGCCGATCCCGCCGGTGCTGTGCTTGTCCACTTTGATCCCGGGGATCCCGGACAGATCCATCGTTACCCCGGAGTCCTGCATCGCCTTCGTCAGGACGTTGGTTTCCTCTTCGTTCATGTGCTGGTAATAGATCGCCATCAGAAGCGCGGAAGCCTGGTAGTCCGGCACTTCCCCGTTCGTATAGGCCTGCACGAACCATTCGATCTCTTCTTTTGTCAGCGCATTGCCGTTGCGTTTTTTGATGATGATATCAACCATATTCATAGCGATCACTCCAGCTTGTTCGTTTACTGATAGGAATCGGTTATTGCTGCTCTTCGTCAGCTCCTAGCATCATAATACCCGTCCTGAGACACCTTTTCAAGAAGCTCGTACACATGCCAGAACATCTCCAGCATGGATTTGTTGCGGTTCCAGGCGCGGCTGACGTTGCGCGGTTCTACGCGGTACACCTCCGTCTGCCCGCGGAAACAGAGTCCAATATAGGCAAGCCCGACCGGTTTCTCGTCGCTGCCGCCCTCCGGGCCGGCGATACCCGTCACGCTGACACAGATATCGCTGCCGCAGACGCGGTACAGCCCGTCCGCCATTTCGCGGGCTGTCTCTTCGCTGACCGCACCGTGTGCAGCCAGCGTTTCTTCCCGGACGCCGAGCTCCGCCATCTTCGCCTCGTTGCTGTAGGTGACAAGACCCCGGTCGAAGACCGACGAAATGCCCGGGATCGCGATCAATGCCGACGCGAACATCCCGCCTGTACAGGACTCCGCCGACGAGATCGTAAGGCCCTGCTCGAGCAGTTTCGCCCCGACCGTTTCCGGCAGGGTGCCGCCGTCTGTACTGTAGATAAACGCCCCGACGATCTGTCTCACGTTCTTAATCGCCGCTTCCACCCGGCTGCGGGCAACGGCAGGATCCCGGTCTTTGCTGGCGATGCGCAGATAACTCTCGCCTTCTTTCGCGTAGGTAGCGAACGTCGGATCCGTCTGCCCGTCGATCAGCGGCAGCAGGGCTGTCTCAAGCTGCGATTCACCGATCCCATAGGTCATGATGTCTCGGAAATATACAGTGCCGCCCTCTCCGATCTCTTCCAGAAAAGGCCTGACGCGGCGCTCATACATCGCCTTCATCTCCCTGGGAGGACCGGGGATGCAGAGGATATACTGACCGCCGTCCTCCAGTGCGAAACCTGGGGCTGTGCCCTGCTCGTTGTCGAAGACCACGGCACGGGTCGGCATATACGACTGTTTGAGATTGTTGTCAGTCATGTGCCGGTGACGTTTGCAGAAGGCTTCTTTCAGCGCGGCCATGGACGGCTCGTGGAGCACCAGCGTGTCATGGAACGCTTCGCATGCGATCTCCTTGGTCAGATCGTCCTGTGTCGGCCCCAGCCCGCCCGTTGTCAGGATCAGGTCGCAGTCCCTGCGCGACAGATCGATCACTTCACGCAGCCGCGCCGGATTGTCGCCGACCGTATGATGATACAGAACGTCAAATCCCAGCAGATTGAGCTGCTGGGAAAGATAAACAACATTGGTGTTGACCGTCTGCCCCATGAGCAGTTCGGTCCCGACACTGATAAGTGCTGCCCGCATCAGATGCCTCCTTTCAGAAAGACACTGCGGTTCTCATATACATATTCCACCCCGCTGACGATCGTCATGACCAGAGATGCCCAGAGGAAGATCTGATCACCCGGAATACCGATGTAGGAGAACGGCCAGTTGTTGAGCAGCAGAAGCGGTACCGCGATCATCTGCAGGACCGTCTTCAGTTTGCCGGTCTTCCCCGCCGCGATGACCGTGCCGTCCGCCGCCGCGACAGTGCGCAGGCCGGAGACGATGAATTCGCGGAACAGAATGATAACGAGCATCCAGCCGGGCACGATCCCGACCTGGACCAGACAGATAAAGGCGGAATACACAAGGATCTTATCCGCCAGCGGATCCATGATCTTGCCGAAATTAGTGACGAGACCGCGCTTTCTCGCGATCTGGCCGTCCAGCATGTCCGTCAGGCTTGCCAGGACGAACACGATCGTCGCGATGACATTGTGCCCCAGCAGATACAAAACGATGAATACCGGTACGGCGAGGATCCTCGCCATGGTGAGTTTGTTTGGCAGATTCATAAGTCAGTTATCCTTTCCGTCACTGTTCAGTGGCTTCCCCTACCAGATCATAATCGAACGCATCGGTGATGCGCACTTTGACAAATTCGCCGGGGTGCAGGACCCGTTTGCTCGAGAACAGCACATTGTTGTCGATCCCCGGAGCATCGTACCCGGTCCGGCCGATGTAGCATCCTTCTTCTTCGTCCTCTCCTTCCACGAGCACATCCAGGATACGGCCGACCTTTTCCTCGTTGCGCGACAGCGAGATCTCCACCTGTCTGCGCATGACGGCGTCTAGCCGTTCCGCTTTTACCGCTTCATCGATCTGCCCGGGCATCTGCGCGGCAGGTGTGCCGTCTTCGGGCGAATACATGAACGCGCCAAGACGCTCAAACCGCTGTTCTTCAACGAAATCAAGCAGTTCCTCGAAGTCTTCTTCCGTTTCTCCCGGGAAGCCGACGATCAGTGTCGTACGGATGTGCACGCCCGGGATGCCTGCGCGGATCTTCGCGAGCCGTTCCCGGATCATAGCGCCGTCCGAACGGCGCCGCATCGCTTTCAGGATCCCGTCGGAAATGTGCTGGATCGGGATATCCAGGTATTTGCAGATCTTTTTTTCCTGCGCGATCGTCTCGATAAGTTCATCGGTGATGCGGTCCTCATAGCAGTACATGATGCGGATCCAGCGGATCTTGTCGATGCGGCAGAGATCGCGCAGCAGCTCCGCCAGTGCCAGTCTGCCGTAAAGATCGATGCCGTACGTCGTCGTATCCTGCGCAATGAGGATGATCTCCCTGACCCCCTCTTCCGCCAGATGACGCACTTCTGCGATGATCTTTTCCTTGGGGCGGCTGCGGTACGGTCCGCGGATCCCCGGGATGGCGCAGAACGTACACGCGTTATTGCAGCCTTCCGAGATCTTGACGGTCGCCGCGTAATGTACGCCGGCAAGCTTGCGGCAGGGAGATTCCAGTTCCTTGGTGTACGGGCGGATATGCATCTGGCGGCTGCCTTCATACGCCTCCAGCAATGCCGGCAGGCGGTCGTATTCATTGACTCCGATAAAGAGATCCACCTCGGGGATCTCCTTATAGAGTTCCTCGCCGTAGCGCTGTGACAGACACCCGGAAACGATCAGCAGTTTGCCGTACTGCGACATCGTAAAAATCGCCTCGATCGACTCCGTTTTGGCGTCGTTGATGAATCCGCACGTATTGACCATGACTGCGTCGATGGCCGCCATCTCCGGCGAATCCAGATCAAAATCCACTTTGTCCGAGATATCGTCGTTGGCGAGCGTCACGGTGTGGCCGGCTGCTTCGAGAATCCCTGCAGCCACCTGACTGTCATTGAAGTTTTTCGGGCACCCGAGGGTGTAGATGAGAATATTCATTCTGCTGTATCCTGCTTCTTCCTGTCTCCGGTCACATGTTCTCTTTCATCTGCCGGAATTCTTCTTCCGAGAGCAGCACCTGCCGCGGCCGGGACCCGTCCGCGGGGCCGATGATCCCCCGGTCTTCCAGTGCGTCGATGATCCGTGCCGCACGGTTGTACCCGATGCGGAAACGCCTCTGCAGCATGGAAACCGATGCCTGTCCGCTGTCGACGACGGTTTCGATCGCATCCATCATGAGTTCGTCTTCTTCGTCGTCAAATCCGGCCGCCGTTCCCTTTTCAAGGTGGCTGGTAAGCGATTCGTCGTAATGTGCCTCCCCGCCCTTGCGCTTGACGTAAGCGATGACCTTTTCGACTTCTTCGTCGGAGACGAACGGGCCCTGGATACGCTTCGGTTTGTTCAGATCCTGCGGTTTGAACAGCATGTCGCCGTTGCCGACCAGTTTTTCCGCGCCGATCATATCGATGATCGTCCGGCTGTCCACCTGCGAAGAGACCATGAACGCGATCCGGCTCGGGATGTTGGCCTTGATGAGGCCGGTGATAACGTCGACCGAAGGCCGCTGGGTCGCCAGGATCAGATGCATCCCGGCTGCACGCGCAAGCTGCGCCAGCCGGCAGACAGCATCTTCTACCTGCGACTTGGCGACCATCATAAGGTCGGCCATTTCATCGATGATAATAACGATTTGCGGCAGGATCTCTTCTTTCTTGCCGCTCTGATCCATCTTGGCATTGTAACCGCCAATATCACGGACACCGGCGCTTGCGAATTTCTTGTAGCGGGACGTCATCTCCGCGACCGCCCACTGGAGTGCCGCCGATGCCTTTGTAGGATCGGTGACGACCGGGATCAGAAGATGCGGGATGCCGTTGTAATTGCCCAGTTCGACCATCTTCGGGTCGACCATGATGAGCTTGACTTCCTCCGGTGTTGCTTTATACAGCAAACTGATGATGATCGAGTTGATGCATACCGATTTACCGGAGCCGGTCGCCCCGGCGATGAGCATATGCGGCATCTTGGCGATATCCGCCACGACCGCTTTGCCGCCTATATCGCGGCCGACCGTGAAGGCCAGTTTTGACTTGTGTGTCTGGAATTCCTCGGATTCGAGGATCTCGCGGATGCCGACCATCTCGCGTTGTTCATTCTCGATCTCGATGCCGACCGCGGCTTTGCCCGGGATCGGTGCCTCGATACGGATGCTCCGCGCGCGCATGCTGAGCGCCAAATCATCGGACAGATTGGTGATGCTGCTGACCTTGACACCCCTGGCGGGTTCGACTTCATACCGGGTCACAGACGGCCCTGCGATGACGTTGACGACCTTGGCATTGACGCCGAAACTCTCGAGCGTCGTCTCGAGAAGTTCTGCACGTTCCTCCAGCATATGGCGGTCGACGACCTGTTTGCTCTTCTTCGGCACCGGGTTGAGCAGATTTGTCTTCGGAAGCGCATAGGTGTAGTCCTGTCTGGTCGTGCCGACCACACTTTCCTTGCTCTCTGTCACCGATGCAGCTGTCGCGACGCTGTCTCCGCCGACCTCGAATTCCGCCGGGCGGTGGACCGCCGCCGGCTGTTCAGCATTCGGCTCCGCCGATGTTGTCCGGACAGCGGCGGCAGCTGCGGCTGCCGTCCCGGCAGGTGTTTCCGTACGGGGCTGTTCCGGGGCAGGTTTCTGCTCCTGCGGATGGTACGTTTCCGCCAGTTTGCTGTCGTCCAGGAACCCGATATGCCGGGGATCCTGCGACTGCAGCACCGCGTCTCTGGCGGCCGCTTCCTCCGGACTCATCGGGGCGATGTTCTCGATCGGCTCGTAGGCATCGGTCTGCGACGCCGTCCCGCCCGGGACTGCAGTCCCCTCCTGCAGGGCGTCAGGCGCAAACGCCTGCCACTGCATAGCCTTGTTGTCTTCCGCACCGTCTTCCATGGCGAGTGCGTCGCGGAAGGAAACGATATTCGGCTTTTCACGTTCGTAGCCTTTGCCGATATGATCCGGCTCGCTGCCGTCGAGTCCGTATCCGGCCGGGGTCTCCTTCTTTCCGAAATGATCGCCGTCCTGCACCATCTGCATGATGTTTTTCTGATTGTCAGGCAGCTTCTTCAGATCCTTTGCGTAGTTTGATTTCGGCGCGCGGCGGACAGGTTCTTCCACCGGTGCTGCCATCTGTTCCGCGATATCGGAGAGTGGTTTGTAATCAACGCTTGTCTGCCGCCCGGCTTTGGCGACAGCTTCTTTCTTTGCGGCTTTTTCCGCCTCGAGAGCCGCTTCTTTCTGCGCAGCGATACGCGCTTCTTCGCGCTTGAGTTCTTTGCGCTCCAGACGCATCGCTTTGCGTTCCCGCGCTTTCTCAAAGAACGCACTGATCGGAGTGTTGATCAGGAGCATCAGCACGATCAGAACGATCAGCACTGCGACGATGATCAGACCGGCCTTCCCGAGCAGATCATACAGACCGCCCCCCGCGTACATACCGAAGACGCCGCCGTTTTCAAGCAGCTTTCCATGCTCGTAGATATCCTTGAACCCAAGGATGCCGTACTTGACCGTTCCGACGAATCTGACCGCATTGAGCAGATCGACCGCCAGAAACAGGATGACCAGCAGCACCGCTGTCTTTCCGCGGAACGGGATCGCGCCGCCGATCATCGCGAGGATGACGTAGATGATCAGAAAGTACGGCAGGAAATATGCGCCAAAACCAAAGCAGCCCTTGAGGAAGCCGCCGATGAAGCCGCCGACCGCACCCGCAAGGTGCGTCTGCAGCGCGATGATCAGGAAGATGCCCACCGCGAGCAGCACGATCGAGGCGATGTCATTGCGGACCATCCTGGTCTTCGGGTCTGTTTCCCGTGCGGCCTGTTTTTTTGTACTTTTGCTCGCAGAAGAAGACGAACGGCCGGATGACTTGCTTTTCGCCGCTGTCGTTTTCTGGTTCGTTGTTTTATTCTTGCTCCCGGGCGGTCTGCCCGGTCCGCGTTTTTTCTCTGCCATGATCCATCCTTTTCTGATTGATTAAGCAATGAACAGTCCGTAAATCAGGACGAAGGCGCCAAGCACCCATGTATAACCACTGAAGATCGTCAGTTTGTTCGCAACGACCACACGGATCATCGCCTTGATCGCCGCATAGCCGGAGACTGCCGCCACGATCATACCGACGATGACAGGCCCCATAGCGATGCCCTGTGTTCCCATTTCGATCGCATCCGGCAGTTCCATCAGGAAAGAGCCGAGGATCGAAGGGATCGAGATCAGGAAGGCGAACTTGACGGCAAACTCCCGGTTGAGCTGCGTCAGCAGCCCGCCGAAAAGCGTGGAACCCGAGCGGGAAATGCCCGGTGTGATCGCGATACCCTGCATAACGCCGATGAAGACGGCGTTGCGGTAGTTCATCTCCATCACGTGTTTCCTGGACGCACCGACGCGCTGTGCTAGGAACAGCAAGGTGCCGGTGATAAGAAGACCGCAGCCGATGGCGATCAGACTGGCGTAGAACGACTCGAACAGATCGTTGAACAACAGGCCGATGATTGCCGTCGGGATCGTCGCCACGATGATCATCACGCCAAGCCGGCGCGTTTCATTCTTGTTGACCTGCAGTCCTTTTCCGGTACAGATGTCCTTGATCGTTGCGCCAAGCTCTTTCACAAGTTCAACGATATCTTTCCAGTATGCGACAAAGACCGCCACGAGCGTGCCCATATGCAGCAGGACCGTGAAGATCAGGACGCTGTCCCCTTCGATCCCGAAAAAGTACTGCAGCAGAGCCAGATGCCCGGAACTCGAGATCGGCAGGAATTCCGCCAGTCCCTGGATCAGTCCGAGAATGATCGCTTTCATGTATGTCAGTGCTTCCAAGTATATACCTCCGGATGATGCAGCCTTTGCGCGGTTCTCACACACGCACGGCCGGCATCGTCAAATATCAACAGGGCGTTTTGTGTTTTGCACAAAATAATTCATAATATTGTACCACATCTTGTGTTGCTTGTGTACAGGAATCGCCCATAAAGTGGGAAATTTAGCCATTGTTTCCCTGTCAGACGAATGATATAATAACTCTAATTTCGATTTTTACAGGAGGAACAAATGATGAATAAGAAACCCAATCTTGCAGTTGTCGGCGTCACCGGTGTTGTCGGAACCACGTTCCTCAAGGTGCTCGAAGAGAACGATTTCCCGTTTGAGAACCTCTACTTCATGGCGTCCGCCAGATCTGCAGGCAAAACCATCACTTTCAGAGGCAAGGACTACGTCGTCGAGGAACTGACCGAGCATTCGTTCGACAAGCCGATCGACATCGCCCTGTTCTCCGCAGGCGGCAGCGTCAGCGAAAAGTTCGCGCCGATCGCCGCGGCCCACGGTGTCACGGTCGTCGACAACTCCAGCCAGTGGAGAATGGACCCGGATGTTCCGCTGGTCGTTCCGGAAGTCAATCCGGAAGCAGTTAAAGATGTCAAGAAAGGGATTATTGCAAACCCGAACTGCTCCACGATCCAGGCCATGCTGCCCCTGAAGGCGCTGCATGACAAATACGGCATCAAACGCATCGTCTATTCGACTTATCAGGCGGTCTCCGGCGCGGGCATGAAGGGCATCAACGATCTGAAAAACGGGATGGCGGGCAATGATACCTGCGTAGCCTTCCCCCACCCGATCGCGGGCAACTGCCTGCCGCAGATCGACGTCTTCCTCGACAACGGCTATACCAAGGAAGAGATGAAGATGATCAACGAAACGCACAAGATCCTCGGTGATGATACCATCCCGGTGACCGCGACCTGCGTCCGCGTCCCTGTCTTCGACAGCCACAGCGAATCCATCAATGTCGAGCTGAAGACCCCGTTCGAAAGCATCGATGAGATCAGAGAGTGCTTCGCGGCCTTCCCGGGCATCGTCGTGCAGGACGATCCGGCGAACAGCGTATACCCGCTCGCCAGAGAAGCTGCCGGCAAGAACGAAGTCTTCGTCGGACGTATCCGCCGCGACTTCTCCGTCGAGAACGGCATCAACTTCTGGTGCGTTTCCGACAACATCCGCAAAGGGGCTGCGACGAACACCGTCCAGATCGCGGAGACCCTGCTCAGCGAAGAGTAAACACCATTCGTACAAAAGACGACCCCCGCATGCCATGCGGGGGTCTTTTATTTGCATTCACTCTTTCCGTGCCACACTGCACTGCAGTTTCGTGCAGCAGTTCAGATCTGCGCGAGCGCCTGTTCGAAGTCCGCGATGATATCCGCCGGGTCTTCGAGCCCGATGGAGAGCCGCAGCAGGCCCATCGAGACGCCTGCCGCCTCACGGTCCGCCGGATCCATGTAGCGGTGCGATGTCTTGCCCGGGAAGATGATGATCGTTGCATAGCTGGCGAGTGTCGGAACGAGTTTGACGTTCTTAAGGGCTGCGATGAGCTTGCAGGCGCCTTCCTCCCCGCCTTCCACATCGAATGCGACCATCCCGCTGGCCATGCCGTTCTCAAAGCACCGGTCCGCGACTTCTTTATACGGGGAGCTGTCGAGCCCTGAATAGTATACCTTCTTGATCTTCGGATGCTTCTCAAGCCACTCGGCGACCGCTTTTGCATTGGCTGAATGCGCGCGCATGCGCAGATCCAGCGTCCGGAGGCTGCGGATCAGGAGCCACGCTTCGAAGGGGCCAATGATCGCGCCGGACTGTGTGAACTGATGGAAGACCGGCGTCATGTCCTCATTGCTGCCGCAGGAGATCCCGCCGGTGATGTCGCTGTGTCCGCACAGATACTTCGTAACGCTCTCTACGACCATGTCCGCGCCCAGATCGAGCGGCCGGCAGACCGGCGGCGTCGCGAAGGAGTTGTCCACGATCAGTTTGCATCCGTGCTTGTGCGCCATCTCGGCGGCAAACGGAATGTCCGCCGCGACCATCAGCGGGTTGCAGATCGTTTCGGTATAGACGAGTTTGGTATTCGGGCGGAACGCCGCCTCAAAAGCTTCCCTGTCCTCGAAATCAACGAAAGTCGTCTCGACCCCGAAGCGCGCCAGATCGTCCTTCAGATAAAGGAATACGTCGCCGTACAGCACCGGTGAACTGACGATGTGATCGCCGGTCTTGATGTGCGCCAGAATGGTATTGATGATCGCCGCCATGCCGGAGGAGAAGAGGACCGCTCTTTCCCCGTTTTCCGCCTGTGCGACCATCTCCGCGGCTGCGTCGATCGTCGGGTTGCCGCAGCGCGTATAGATATAACCGAATTTTTCTTCTTCATAGACCGCGTCCAGCGTCTCGAGATCGTCGTAGATAAAGGCGGAAGACATATGCATCGGCGTCACGATCGGCACTGTCAATGCCATCGCATCCGCCATCTTCTTCCCTGTTTCATAGCCGCAGGCCTGTGCCATTTTCGTACGCAGACTCTTTTCCATCTGATTTCTCCTTTCAAAAGGTTCTGATATGGTAAATGTCTATCTACAGCTGTACTTTCTTCGGTTTGCCCATCGCCAGATACCGTTCTCTGGCATCTACGACCTGGCGGATATGCGATTCCACCGTCGTGCAGCAGCCGCCCGCAGCAGCCGCGCCGGCAGCCATGTATTTCAGCGCGTATTCCCCGAAGTCGGGACCGCCTTCTGATTTTGTCCAGGTCTTCGTGACCGGGTCATAGGTCTCGCCGCTGTTCGGATAGACAGCGACAGGAAGATCTGTTCCCTTCTTGAGTTCCCCGATCAGCGACACGATATATTCCGGTTTGGTGCAGTTGACACCGATCATCCTGAGATGCGGATGATCCTTGGACAGCGCCTCCGCACACTCCCGGACAAGTTCCCCTCTATTCGTGCGCATCCCGTCGCGGCAGGAAAAACTGATCCAGTAATCCTTTCCGAGATCTTCACCGGCCTTGGCAGCGATCAGCGCCTCCTTCAGAGACGGCTGCGTCTCGAAGAGAAGCACATCAGCGCCCGCTTCCGCGACCAGAGCGGCCCGTTCATAGTGGAATGCGTAGAGATCTTCTTCGCTCACTGTTTCCATATAAGCGCCTGTGTACTCGGAGCCGTCCGCCAGATAGACCCCGTACGGCCCCATTCCGGCAAGGCAGAGCGGATACGCCCGTCCGGCAGCTTCGCCTTCCTCCTGCCACCATTCGTCTCTGGCTTCGCAGAAGACTTCAACAGAGCGGCGGATGAGTGATTCCGCTTCTTCTTTGGTGTATCCTTTGTCCATCAAACCGGGGATCGTCGCCTGATAACTGGCGGTGATCCCGCAGTCCGCACCGGCATGGAAATAGTTCTTGTGTACTTGTTTGACCAGGTCCGGTTCTGCAGCGAGGACTTTTGCAGTCCAGAGGGCATCGTTCAGGTCGGCTCCCATCGCTTCCAGTGCCGTCGACATCGAACCGTCGATGACCATGACGCCGTTTTTCTCAATTACGGAATCGATATCTGATTTCATTGCATGCGGTGTCATCATAGATGAACGCTCCTTTCGTCAATTGGCTATTTAACGAATTTATTAACCTACTAAAATTATAACCCCTGTATTTTGTATTTTCATGTTCTTTTGACATCATTTTCACAAAACAAGTGTTGCTTTGGAATATAAAAAGACCCGGAGCATTCTCCGGGTCCCTTTTTTCTTTGCTTTTGTGCCGTCAGACTATCTGCCCGCCATGACGTCCTTGCCGTCATAATAGTTGCAGTTCGGACAAACTCTATGCGGAAGCTTAGGCTCGTGGCACTGAGGACAGATCGAAAGCGCGGGCGCATGCATCTTCATGTTCTGGGAACGTCTGCTGTCCCTTTTCGCTTTGGACGTTTTTCTCTTGGGTACTGCCATCTCTACACCTCCTTAAAAAGATTTGATTTCCATCATGGGTGCGACACCTCACGGAATCGCAACGTGAATAGTATACGACACGTGATATGGCTTGTCAATCACTTTTCATTGAAAGCCGTCGCCCTTTTTTGGAGACTAAGCGATGCCTTTGACCAGCTTGAGGGTATCTCTTGCGATCATGAGCTCTTCGTTGGTCGGGATGAGGATGATCTTGACCGGGCTGTCATCGCGGGAGATGATCATCTCCTTGCCGCGGACACGGTTCTTGACAACGTCGAGTTTGATGCCCAGGTTGCCAAGGTCGTTGCAGATGATGTCGCGCATGCCCATGTCGTTCTCACCGACGCCGGCGGTGAAGACGATCGCATCGACGCCGTTCATCTCAGCAATGTACGCACCGATGTAGAAACGGACCTTGTGCGCGAAGACTTTCAGTGCGAGCTGTGCTCTCTCGTTGCCTTCTTCAGCAGCCGCTTCGATGTCGCGGAAGTCGCTGGAGACGCCGGAGATGCCCAGTACGCCGGACTCTTTGTTCAGGATCTCGTTCGCGACACCCTGATCCAGGTTCTCAGCCTGTCTCATGTAGGTAACGATCGCCGGGTCGATATCGCCGGAACGGGTGCCCATGACCAGGCCTTCCAGCGGGGTGAAGCCCATGGAAGTGTCGATGCAGACGCCGCGCTTGATGGCGGAGACGGAAGCACCGTTGCCCAGGTGGCAGGTGATCAGCTTGAGATCATCCAGGTTGCAGTTCATGATGTCTGCAGCTCTCTCAGCAACATACTTGTGGGATGTGCCGTGGAAGCCGTAACGGCGGATGCCGTACTTTTCATAGAATCTGTACGGAATCGCATAGATGTAGGATTCCGGCGGCATGGTCTGATGGAACGCGGTATCAAAGACACCAACCATCGGTGTTTCGGGCATCAGCTCTCTGCAGGCCGCGATACCGAGGAGGTTCGGCGGGTTGTGGAGCGGTGCGAGCGGAACGCACTCTTCCAGTGCTTTGATGACATCGTCGTCGATGATGACGGAATGCGCATACTTTTCGCCTGCGTGGACGACTCTGTGGCCGACAGCACCCAGCTCTGCCATGTCCTTCAGGACGCCGTGCTCAGGATCGACGATCGCGTCGAGGACCTGCGCGATGGCTTCCTTGTGTGTCTCCATCGGAACTTCTTTCTTGACTTTGTCTTCCCCGATCTTCTCGTGGGTGATGCAGCTGCCGTCCATGCCGATACGCTCGACAAGGCCTTTGGCCATGAGGACTTCGCCTTCCATGTTGATGACCTGATACTTCAGGGACGAGCTGCCGCAGTTGATGACTAAGATCTTCATTCTCTACTCTCCTTTTGGTAATGGTTTATGCGAGCTCTGCCGCACCGGACTAAGTGCGGTACGAGCATTTTGTTCTGTTCACACGAACATTAAAATTATACGCTTTTAAGCGTTGTATTTCAAGGGGTTGCGCCGTTTTTTAGATGCGCCGGACACATCCTGAACATCCGCAGTTGTTCAAATCTCCCCCATGTATGCCCGTTTCACGTAATCGCTCTGCCGGTAAAGATCCCGTCCGGTCGCCTGATTGTACAGATCCGCAGCGCGAATGTCGAGGGCTGCCAGGTCAGCTGCATTTCCGGCGGTCTCTGCGCCCTGACCGCGTTCGAACGTACCGAAAAGCGGCAGTGTGCAGCGCGGCTCGTCTTTCAGAAGGCGCAGCAGTCTGCGTCCTGCCGCAGACGCGGCAAGAATATGGCCGCAGAGCTGACCGGTGAGCGCAGCGGATTTCAGGTCCGTCTTTTCAAATCCGATGAGTGTATGCATCAGCATGCGGCTGATGGACGTGTACGGATAGCGTTTTGTTTTGACCGCCTCGATCAGGCTCTCCATATCGTTGCAGCGGCGGCGCGCATCAAGGATGCGGTTTTCCATTCCTTCTGTGACGCTGAAGATCTGCGCGAGGTCTCCGGCGGACATGGTGAGCAGTTTGCTCATGAGCATGTCGTAGAATCGCTCTTTCTGACCGAGCGCGTTCTGTTCTGCTGTCTTAAGAATCGCTTCTCGCGTGTTCTCCGGGATCGGCGCAGATGCCATGATGTCCGCGATCGATGCACGGATGTCAGCAGCACTGTCCGCCCCTCCGAGCCCCTCAAAGATGGCGCGGCGGATCGCACCGGCGCTCTCCGGGAGTGCGGGCAGCGGTGCGGCGGTCTCCGCGTTGTGCGGCATGGTGCCGGCCGCGGTTTCCGCATGGTGCGGCGCTGTCCGCGGGATGAGGACCGGTGTCATACCACCCGCGAATTTGAGGTATTCGATGGCGAGGAGGTTGTTGGGCGCTGCCGCGGCTGTGCCGGCCGCGGGCCCGAGGCATTCCGCGATGGCCGTGCCGCGGGCTGCCGCGAACGAGCGGCCTGCAGCGAGTTCGCGGCGCAGCGCCTCCCGGTATTCCTCCGGTTCTTCGCGCAGCAGTTCTGCGGTCTTCTTCAGCATCGGCAGATCCTGCGATTCCGCGCCGAACGCCACATGCGTCACCACGCCCAGGCGCTTCATGATCTCCATCGCGCCGAACGCAAAATACTCGGCGCTGTTGCACGCGTACGCGAACGGCAGTTCCAGCACGAGATCCGCTCCGTTCTCCGCGGCGATCTGCGCTCTGGTCCATTTATCCAGCAGCGCAGGTTCCCCGCGCTGCGTAAAGTCGCCGCTCATCACGCACACGACAAAATCGGCCGTACTTACCGCCCGGGCTTCCCCCAGGTGGTAAATATGGCCGGTATGCATCGGATCATATTCAGCAGTGATCCCTACGATACGCATGGTCGTCCCCTGCTGTTCAGCCGGAATGACTACTCCAGATCGTCGTCGAGTTCCGCGTCGTAGTCGCTCACAGGAGCGGGCGCCGCACTGCCGACTTTTGTCATCTGCACGTTCGCGTCGTCAAGATTCATGGATGTCTTGTAAGCCATCTCCTTGATCTCGTCGCGGTTGGAAGCCAGCGTCGCGTTGACTTCATTGAAGGTCATCTCAAGACGCCCGAACATATCCTGGAAATAGGTCGAAGACAGTTCATCCATCTTTTCCTGGAAATCGAACAGGATCCCGTCGACATAGTCATAGGTGCTCATCTTGAGCTGGCGGATATTGTTCTCGGTGGTCATCATCAGCTGCTCCGCTCTTTCCTTGGCGCGGACCATGATGTGATCGTTGTCGATGAGGTCTTCCGCCTCTTCCTCCGCCTTGCGGATGATGGTCTCGTATTCGTTTTTAGCTTCACCCAGGATGCGGTCTCTTTCGTTCTTGATCCATCTCGCCTGCTGAATCTCTTCCGGCAGTTCTGTGCGGATCTCTTTCACGATCTCAAGAAGCTCATTGCTGTCGACCATGATCTTGCCAGAAAGCGGGATCCCCGACGCAGTATCAACGATTTCTTCGATCTCATCCAAAAGCTCTAAAACTTTCATCTCAAACTCCTGTTTTTCTTTCTACTTTGAGCGCTATTTGACTTTCTTATCCATCTCTTCCAGCACGTTGTCCGGGACAAGCCCTTTGATGGAGCCGCCCAGCGAATGGACTTCCTTGGCCATGCTGGAACTGATAAAACTGAATTGCGGGTCGGTCATCAGGAACACGGTCTCCACATCACCTTTGTAAAGACGCGCGTTCATCTGCGCCATCTGGATCTCGTATTCAAAATCCATTGTCGCGCGAAGACCGCGGATCACGACATTGAAGCCGTTCTCATTGACGTAATCCGCCAGAAGTCCGGAAAACATATCCACCTTGACATTCGGCAGATCTTCTGTCGCCTTGCGGATCATTTCCATCCGCTCCTCAAAACTGAACATCGACTTTTTCGACATATTGATGATAACACCGACGACGACCTCGCCGCACATGCGGGAAGCACGCCGGATGATGTCGAGATGTCCGTTTGTCAGCGGGTCGAACGACCCGGCATACAGTGCTTTGCCAGCCTTCATGTACTCCTCCAGTCTATGCGCATTTTATCACATGTAAATGGATATCACAACTATACCGTAGCGTTTCTCCTTGACTTTATGGAAGCCGTACAGTTCCTCAGGCAGATCTTTGTCCGATCCGTGTTCGGCGACGATGACACCGCCCTCCGCGAGCAGCCCCATCTCCGCGATCGCCCGGACGGATTCTTCCAGCGTCCCCTTCTTATACGGCGGATCCAGCAGGAAGATATCGACCTTCCCGTCGATGCTCTGCAGCGTCTTCAGGAAACTGCCGTGCGTCACATGCGCATACTCTTCCGCCCTGCACATCTCGATGTTCTTGCGGACCATCGTCACGCATTCCTGCGCATGGTCCCCGAACCAGCAGAAGTCAGCTCCGCGGGAGAGCGCTTCCAGTCCGAGGCTGCCGGTGCCCGCGAACAGGTCGCACACAACACTGCCTTCAATGCGGTCCTGGAGCATGGAAAAGATCGCCCCCTTGACTTTTTCCGCAGTCGGACGGACGATGTCCCGTCCGTTCGGGGTGATGAGTTTTCTGCCTTTGTAATCGCCTGCGATGATGCGCATGACGCTGTTCTCCTTTCGTATTTAAAGTGTCGGACGGATATCTCTTCCGAATATACGCGCCACCTGCCTGGCCATCCCCTGCGATTCTTCGTCAAGAAGATCGGGGTGCTCGGCGTATACTCTCGCTGCATCTTCACGTACCTGTTCGAAAATGCTCGGGTTGTTGATCAGGTTGAAAATATGCGCGGAAGGAACGCCGTGCTGCCTGTCGCCGAAGAGTTCTCCCGGGCCGCGCAGTTCCAGGTCTTTCTCCGCGATGTAGAACCCGTCGTTGCTCTCGGTCATGATCTTTGCTCTTGCCAGCGCTGTCTCGCCCAGATCCTCGGTGATGAGGATGCAGTACGACTGCTCGGCGCCCCTGCCGACACGGCCGCGCAGCTGATGGAGCTGCGACAGTCCGAACCGTTCGGAGTTTTCGATGACCATCACGGTCGCGTTCGGGACATTGATCCCGACTTCGATGACTACGGTCGAAACGAGGATATCGATCTGCCCGGCGCTGAATGCCTGCATAACTGCCGCCTTCTCCGCGGGACTCATCTCTCCGTGGAGCAGTGCGACATGTCTGCCGCGGAAACGCTTTTCCAGTTCCTCGAAGACGGATACTGCGGACCGCACGCCGTCCATGCTCTCCGAGTCCTCGATCAGCGGGCAGACCACGTATGCCTGCCGGCCTTTCTCCACTTCTTCCTCAACGAAACGATACACCTTGCCGCGGGACTTCCCTGTCACCGCCTTTGTTTTGATCGCTTTGCGCCCTGCCGGCAGTTCATCGATCGCCGAGATGTCCATATCCCCGAACAGGATCATGGCAAGGGTCCGCGGGATCGGTGTTGCCGACATGACCAGGCAATCCGGCTCCGTTCCTTTCTCTTTGATAAGCGACCGCTGCCGCACACCGAACCTGTGCTGCTCGTCTGTGATGACGAGCCCCAGCGATGCGAACCGCACGCCAGGCTGGATCAGCGCATGTGTACCGACGATCACATCGACCGTTCCGTCCGCCATCTGCTCCAGCATCTCGTTCTTTTCCCGGACGGACATACTGCCGATCAGCAGGCCTACGCGGATGCCGAACGGTGCAAACCGCTCCTTCAGACCCTCGTACTGCTGCCTCGCCAGGATCTCTGTCGGCATCATAAAGGCTCCCTGACAGCCGTTTTTCACGACCTTGAACAGAGCGATCTCCGCGACGGCGGTCTTGCCCGAGCCGACGTCGCCCTGGATCAGGCGGTTCATCGGCCGGCTGCTCTGCATATCGGCTTCCACCTGCAGAACGGTGCGCCGCTGCGCATTCGTCAGCGGGAACGGCAGCGCCGAAATGTACTCCTCGATATCGCCGCCCGGAAAGGCTCTGCCTTCCGCATCCGGCCCTTTCATCATCAGCAGCCCCAGATGGAGAAGCAGCATATCCTCATACAGGATACGCTTCTTCGCGCGCCGGACATCCCCGAAATCTTCCGGGAAATGCACATTCCAAAGTGCCTCGCCGATGCCCGGGAGCTGGTACTTTTCCAAGTACCACGCCGGGATGTATTCCTCCGCGATCGTACGCCTGAAATAACTGCTGTCCAGGATCTGCCGGACAAACCGGCGCATATCGCGCTGTCCGACACCGCGGATCACCGGATACACAGGCAGAAGCGCGAGTTCAGGTGCTTCTTCCGCTCTCGTGAACTCCGGATGGATCATCTGGATCTTTCCGTTCCCGAGAGACGGTCTGCCGTAACAGTAATACTCCGCGCCGGTCTTGAACGCGCGGCTCAGGTAAACAGCGTTGAAGAAAACGAGTTCGACTGCGCCAGGTCCCTCTTTGCCGGAAGATGTATCCTGCAGTGTCACGAGCAGGACGCGGTTGCGCTTCCAGCTGCCGCCCTGCCGGATCCCGATGACCTTGCCGCGGACAAGCGCGGGCTGTCCCACCAAAACCTCCGCCATCGGCGTGACGTGACGGCGGTCTTCATAGTCGACGGGCAGGGTCCTGACCAGATCCTCTGCCGTATAGATCTCTTTATTCGCAAAGGACTCTGCCTTCTTCGGCCCCAGTCCTTTCAGTTCCTCAATGTTCATAGTCCGTACGGTATTCCAGATCGCGCGGCGCAACACGTTTGGACAGCGTGCCTGTCACATGCAGGATGATCGAAGCAGGCGATGCGCCTGTCACTTTGACGATCTTTTTGCGGATGCGTTCCGACAGCTGGTCGGAAAGCTGCCGCATGCTCGACCCGAAACGCATGATGACATACATGCGGATCAGCAGCCGTTCCCCGTCCTCTTCGATCTCGATACTGTCCGCCGCGTCACCGCCAAAACGGGCATTCATACTCTGCAGTTTGCCTTTCCGGTTTGAGACCAGCACAAGACCGTCCATGTCGCTCACAGCTTCGAGGATGACATGGGTCAGGATGCTGCGGCTGATCTCGATCTCACCGAGGTCTGTTTTGCAAACAAAGCTGTCCTGCATGCGCGGTTTCTCCTTTGCGGTATCCTGTTCCGGCAGATAGTAAAAAATCCTGTGCCGTCGGCACAGGATCTTCTTGGCTCTTAGATCGCTCTGGTAACTTTACCGGAACGGAGGCATCTGGTACACACATTGGCCTTTCTGACCGTGCCGTTATCGTCGATACGAACCGTCTGGATGTTCGCATTCCACTTACGTCTTGTGTGTCTGTTGGAATGGGAAACGTTGTTCCCGGATACCTGTCCCTTGCCGCAGACTTCGCACTTTCTGCTCATTTGCCGCACCTCCTTCTCACCTTGTATTTCAAGCTCTCGCGTAATTTCTCACGAACATACAGGAGTATACCACAGCCCGCAAGTCCATTGCAAGCACTTTTTACATATACTCCTCTGCCAGCACAGGCTCACCCGCTTCGCGGGTCGCTTGCATATCGAGGATGCGCTGGTTCCTGCTCCCGCGGAATCGCAGTGACAGATCGCGCTCCGCCAGTACGAACCGCCCGTCCACGATCATATCGCAAAGATCCAGCAGATCCTGTGTGCCGTCGCCGCTCTCCGCCTTCTTCACGAGTTCTTCATAGGTAAACCCTGTGAAAGCAAAGACCGTCTTGCCTCTTTCTTTGACACCTTTTGCGATCGCCGCCATCGCCTTCGGCTGGCAGAACGGTTCGCCGCCGCTTAAAGTGATGCCGTCTAAAAGCGGATCCTTATCGAATTCCGCAAGGATCCGCTCCACAGATGTCTCTCTGCCGGCCCCGAACTCATGGGTGGCCGGATTGTGGCAGCCTTCACAGTTGTGCGGGCAGCCTTGGCAGAACACGACGAACCGGATCCCGGGGCCGTCGACGATGGATTCGCGGACGATCCCGGCCAGATCCAGAGTCAGTGTTTCACTCATTGCAGAACGCTCCCTTCGGACCCTTCTGTCAGATCGACCGCCGGCTCGATAACATCGTGCTTGACGCGGTCAGCCTCCTCGGCGCGTTTCGCGTTGTTCCAGTGCCCCATATCGCCGACCAGATAGCCGGTGATGCGGCGGATACGTTCAAATCCTTCATCCGCTTCTGTATCGTCGCGGCGGCCGCACATCGGGCACTCGTTGTCGATGATGCCGGTGAAGCCGCATACCGGGTCGCGGTCGACCGGATGGTTGATGGAGCCGTAACCGACGCCCGCTTCCTTCATGCAGCGGATGATCTTTTCAAACGCGTCCAGGTTCTTGAGCGGATCGCCGTCGAGTTCGACGTAGGTGATGTGACCGCCGTTGGTCAGCGCGTGATACGGCGCCTCGAGGCGGATCTTGTCGAACGCATTGATGTTGTAATAAACCGGGATGTGGAACGAGTTCGTGTAGTAATCTCTGTCCGTCACGCCCGGGATGATGCCGAAACGCTGCTTGTCGATGCGGACAAATCTGCCGGACAGCCCTTCCGCCGGTGTTGCGATCAGCGAGAAGTTCAGGCCGTACTTCTTAGACGCCTCATCCATGCGCATTCTCATGTAACCAACGATCTCAAGCCCGAGGTTCTGCGCTTCCTGGCTCTCGCCGTGGTGAACGCCCAGCAGCGCCTTGAGACACTCGGCAAGACCAATGAAGCCCATGGTCAGTGTGCCGTGCTTGAGAACTTCGCCGACGGTATCTTCCGGCTTGAGCTTGTCGCTGTCGAGCCAGATGCCCTGGCCCATCAGGAACGGGAAGTTCTTGACCTTCTTCGCGCTCTGGATCTTGAATCTCTCGAGCAGCTGGTCAATGACCAGCGAGATCATACGGTCCAGATCATCGAAGAAGAAGTCCAGATTCTTATTCGCTTTGATCGCCAGTCTGGGCAGGTTGATCGATGTGAAGGACAGATTGCCCCTGCCGCCGACGACCTCTCTGGTCTTGTCGAAGTTGTTTGCGATAACGCGGGTACGGCAGCCCATGTACGCGCACTCCGTGTTGTGATCGGTGGGATCGTAGTACTGGAGATTGTACGGGGCGTCGAGGAACGAGAAGTTCGGGAACAGTCTCTTTGCGCTGACCCTGCAGGCCAGTTTGAACAGATCGTAGTTCGGATCGCCGGGGTTGTAGTTGACGCCTTCCTTGACCTTGAAGATGTGGATCGGGAAGATCGCGGTCTCGCCGTTACCAAGTCCTGCCTCCGTCGCCAGCATGACGCACTCGCTGATGAGTCTGCCTTCCGTGCTGGTATCCGTTCCGTAGTTGATGGACGAGAACGGGATCTGCGCGCCGGCTCTGCTGTGCATGGTGTTGAGGTTGTGGACGAATGCTTCCATCGCCTGGTAGGTCGCTCTTCTGACCTCCTTCAGCGCGTACTTCATAGACTTCTTCTGGATCTTGACGATCTCTTCATCGGAGAGTTTGTCACCCAGTCTGTCTTTCAGCGCGACGAGTTCTCTCTCGCAGTAATCATTGTCGTTATCCATGACCGGGGAAACGCCCGCCTCTTCTTCGATGGCTTTGCCGATCTCTTTGACCATGTCGACGCTGTCTTCCACGTCGTGGAGGATGTCGAGCATCTTGCCCATGTTGGTCCAGTACAGTTTTTTAAAGGTCTTCTTGACGCCGTTGGCCATACCGTAGTCAAAATACGGAATGCTCTGGCCGCCGTGCTGGTCGTTCTGGTTGGACTGGATGGCGATGCAGGCCAGCGCAGAGTAGCTGGCGATGTCGTTGGGCTCTCTCAGGAAGCCGTGACCGGTCGAAAACCCGTTGTGGAACAGTTTTTCGATATCGATCTGGCAGCAGGTCGTGGTCAGTGTGAGGAAGTCGAGGTCATGGATGTGGATGTCTCCTTCCCGGTGCGCCTTGGCGTGTTCCGGTTTGAGGACATACATCTCATAAAACTGCTTCGCGCCTTCGCTGCCGTACTTGAGCATGGTGCCCATCGCGGTGTCACCGTCGATATTCGCGTTCTCGCGCTTGACATCATTGTCCTTGGCCTCTTTGAAGGTCAGGTTTTCGTAGGTCTTCATCAGACGCGTGTTCATGTCACGGACTCTGGTGCGTTCCGCTCTGTAAAGGATGTATTCTTTTGCGGTGCGCGCGTGACCGTTCTCGATGAGGATCTTCTCGACAGCATCCTGGATCTCTTCGACGGTAGGTGTATCGTTGCCTTTGATCTCCGTCAGATACAATTCCGTCTGTTTGGCCAGATAGTTGGCCATGTCGCGGTCGTGCCCGCCAAGGGCTTCCGCTGCCTTGTAGATCGCGGTCGCGATCTTGTCGATGTTAAACTCAACGGTACGTCCGTCGCGTTTTACGATCGTTTTGATGCCATCCATAACACACTTCCTCCTATATGAACACGATTGATTGGATCATTTATGACACATTGTCCGGCGCGCCTGTCACTCTGCTTCTTCTGAAAAACGCTCCGGGCACTGCGGTTGTCACGTTTTTGCGGGTTTTTTACACAACACAAGATATTGTGGCCAAACCAGCGCATTCTTAATTTAGCGCACTAGAATTGGGATGTCAACAGGACATCGCACACTTTTTATTTTTTGTTGTC
>JAWRJC010000066.1:0-4727 GCA_040307715.1 Clostridiales bacterium
TATCAGTGCGACGGCACTGCCGAGAACAAGACCGACAGAAGCGTCGGAGCCCGCAAAACTGTCTACAAAACCGGTTCCTTCAAAGAACCCGCCTGTATAGATCATGCCGATCAGGCAGCTGATGATCAGAACGATGATCGGCAGGACCAGATCGATCACTCTGCCATTCGGATTGGCAACGTCTTCTGCGCTTTCCGCATTGATCATGTTCGCGTCATGGACGGTGAACAGATCGCCTGTTTCCTGCGCATTGCGCTCGAACTGTGCCATTTTGCCGTAATCGAACTTCATGCTGACCAGCGCGAACATCATGACGATCGTGAGCAGGGCATAGAAGTTGAACGGGATCGCTCTCAGAAATACGGTCAGCCCGTTTTCGCCTTCAACAAATCCGCTGACAGCTGCCGCCCATGAGGAAATCGGGGCGATGATGCAGATCGGTGCAGCAGTGGAGTCGATCAGGTAGGCAAGTTTTGCACGGCTGATGTTGTATTCGTCTGTCAGGGGCCGCATGACGCTGCCTACGGTCAGGCAATTGAAATAGTCATCCACGAAGATCAGGATGCCGAGAAAGATCGTAGATCTCTGCGCGCCTGCTCTTGTTTTGATTCTCTCTTTAGCCCAGCGTCCGAACGCGCTGCTGCCGCCGGACAGATTCATCATGGCGACGAGGATGCCAAGGAAGACGAGGAATAACAGGATACCTACATTCCAGCCATCGGAAAGGGAACCAACCATACCATCGATCAGGACATGGTTGAGAATGCCTGCCAGATCCGCGCCGGCGTACAGGATACCGCCGCAGAGGATGCCAAGGAAAAGGGAACTGTAGACTTCTTTGGTGATCAGAGCCAGCACGATCGCAACGAGCGGCGGCAGGACCGACCACCAGGTCGCATACAGAGCCGGCAGTTCCTCGGCTTCCTCACCGTCTGCAAATGCGAGGACGGGGAGGGCAAGGATCATCAGAACGGCCAGACCCGCAATGAAGAGTAAGCGATTCTTTGAAGATCTCATGGATACCTCCTAAATGAAAATGCCATGCTGTCGTGGAAATAGCATGGCAAGAAAAACGATTTCTATAGCCACCGATAGCGCTCCACGTACGTGACAGTCCATCACATGTTCTGTAATGGCCCAGGATCGGTCCAAAGGATGACCTCACCTTCGGCGGGAGCTCCTTTCGCGCTGCCGCAGATGTCCTTTCATCTGCCGCGGCAGGGTACTGATAGATCCCGCACCTCTATGGTGTATGTAATACCCACATAGTAGACACTATTTTTCAGGAGTTGTCAATAAAAATGCACAGATTCCTGTTGCAAAAACAGCAAAACGAATAAAACAACGAAAAAAAGGCGGTTCCGTGAAAGGAACCGCCCTTTGAAACTGTATCCGTGTGATACTGCCCGACTTCCGGCTGACGGGGTACGCGTACGGACTATTCACCGAAGGCCGTGAAAGAGAGCATCAGACCGCCGCATGTGTTGATGCCGTCCTGCTCAAAGCCATACTCACCGAAGGTGAATTCGCACAGGAACGGTACATCGCCTGCTTCTTTCTTCAGCTGCTCCGCGACTTCGCCGATGCGGTCACCGATGCCGGCACGTCTTCCGCCGCAGTGAACGATGTGGAAAGCGCCGATCTTGCCGCCGGCTTTTTCTTTCAGTTCCGCCAGCGTTTTGCCCGTGGAATTGATGAGTTCATCGACAGATCCTTCCATCCGGATCACGGCTGTCCCGACCGTCAGTTTGTTGCCGATATTCATGGACATATCGTCGTTGCCGTTCATCGGATGACGGATCGCAACGAGATCGCCGAGGCGGTCTTTGACGCCGAGCGGGGAGGTGATGGTGGCAACGAGCAGATCGCCGCCCTTGATGGTCTCGGGATCGAGTCCTCTCCAGCCGGCATACTTCTCAAGAGCCGGCACACCATCGATCTCCTGCAGGCATCTGTTGTCCGCGACCTTGGTGATGATGCCCATATCGGCGGTCTCGCGGTATGCGCCGGTGAATTTGTTCGTCATCTTCTTATCTGTATAGAAGAACGCGACTGCGACACCGTCGGCAAAAATGCATTCATCGGTAAAGACTTTCCATTCGCCAGCGATCGAGTTGTCCGCCGCACTGCCGCCGAAGAAGGGGACGCGGCCGATCACTTCGGTGATGCCCTTCAGGAAGAACTCTTCCGCACCGGGAGGCGCGACCATGTAGAAATACGCCGGTGCAGCGTCCTTGCCCGCTTTCGCCATGGCATCCATGGCGACTTTGCGGCCTGCAGCAACAGGATCGCCTTCATTCAGCGCGCATGCAATGCCGACCGCCATATCCGGATCAGCCTGTGCCATGACACCGACGAATCCGTTGTCTCCGGAAATATAGCCTTCCTGTGTGATGACACCGGTGAATGAGGTGTTGCCGATGACGGGCACGCCGGGAAGCGATTCCTTGATGCCGGCCATCATCGCATCCAGATCATATGCACAGCTTGCGTATGCAAATGCCATTTTTGCTCCTTCAAGGCCTTCAAAAGCCTTCGCAGCAGCTTCTTTTCCGGCTGTAAAGGCATCCGCCGCAATACTTGTTCCTACGCCTGCTTTAAACATATTAAACCTCCTAAATCAAATAATGATATAGAGTGATGTGCAAGTCTGTTGATGTCCGGATCACGCATCCAAGTTGTAATCAACGTAGCAGACATGCGTCTCGAGGAATTCTTCCAGACCGAGTTCGCCGTCGTCGCCGCCAAGACCGGACTGCCGGACACCTGCGTGGAAGCCCTGGAAGGCCTCGAAGTGTTCACGGTTGACATAGGTCTCGCCGTAATGGAGTTCGTTCAGTGCTTTCATGATCGTATCCCAGTTGCTGGAGTAGATGGAGGAGGTCAGACCGAAGATGCAGTCATTGGCCTTCTCGAGCGCCTCATCCAGCGTTTTGAACGTCGTGATCGGCAGGACCGGTCCGAAGATCTCTTCCGTCATGATCCGTGTGCCGTGATCGCAGCCGGTGATGACGGTCGGTTCATAGAAGAAGCCTTTGCCGTCAACGGTCGCCGGTTTGCCGCCGCAGAGCACCGTCGCACCATCCGCAACAGCGCTCTTTACGAGATCATCTACATGTTCCTGCTGCGCCTTATTGACCATCGGGCCCATATCGAAGGCGCCTTCGAGGGAGTTGCCGTAAGTTGTGTTCTTGAACTTTTCAACGATCTTTTCGACAAACTGATCGTAGATACCTTCCTGGACATAGATACGCTCTGCGCAGTTGCAGGCCTGGCCGGTGTTGATGATGCGTGAATTGTAAACATGTTCGACCGTCGCATCGAGATCACAGTCGTCACAGACGATCACAGGCGCTTTGCCGCCGAGTTCGAGAGAGACTTTTGTCACATTTGCCGCGGCGTTCGCCATGATCTTCTTGCCGGCTTCCGTGG
This sequence comes from Clostridiales bacterium, assembly GCA_040307715.1. Classification (GTDB taxonomy): domain Bacteria; phylum Bacillota; class Clostridia; order Peptostreptococcales; family Anaerovoracaceae; genus RUG13615. Next base: position 3,433 of record JAWRJC010000066.1, read on the forward strand.
AGCCTGTCATGGAGACCATCTGGACTTTCGGACTCTTGGCGAGCGCGTCGCCGACGACCGCACCGGATCCGGTCAGTACATTGATGACGCCCTTCGGAAGGGAACTCTTTTCGACCAGCTTGGCGAACTCATAACATCCGTTCGGACTGTCGCTGGAAGGCTTGAGCACGACCGTACAGCCGGCGAGCAGGGCAGGTGCGACCTTACGGCCGATCAGGAAGAGCGGGAAGTTCCACGGCATGATCCCGGCGACGACGCCGAGCGGCATCTTGTACATGAAGATGTTCTCATTCGGACGGTCGGAGGGGATTATCTGGCCTTTTATATGGCGTGCCATTTCTGCGAAGAAGTTCAGATATTCTGTCAGCCAGCCGGCTTCATCCATGGACTGCGCCAGCGGTTTGCCCATTTCTTCGGAATTGGTGCGGGCGAACAGTTCGCGGTTGTCCGCTACCATCTGCGCCAGTTCACGGATATACCCGGCGCGGACGATCGGCGGCAGTTTGGCCCAGTCTTTCTGCGCGGCTGCAGCCGCATCGATGGCTGCTTCTACGTCTTCCGCCGTTGCTTTAGGTACCTGGGAGATCACTTCCTCGGTGGCCGGATTGAGGACGTCGAGCATCTCGCGGTCTCCGTTCGGTACGAATGTGCCGTTGATAAACAGTTCATATTGTCTCATATATGCCTCCTTTCAGAAGCGGAAAGCCGCTTCCGGACTTCAGAGATCTATAAGTTACAAATCTATTATATACCTCTGGTTGTTTAAAGAACTCTGAAATGTTGTTAAAAGTGTCTAAAATTTTGTATGAATGTTGACTCGTTCAGTGCACCGGAAACGGCTGTTGGAAAGCAGAAGTGCATGTGATATAATATTGCAGCATATCTGCTGTTTAAGCGGTATGCGGGAAGAACAGGAGCATGTTCGGAACATATTAGAAAGGAGATTTCCCGCAATGGATGAAAAAAGGATCGCTCTTCTGATCGATTCCGATAATATCTCCGCCAAGTATCTGGATTACATTCTGGACAAAGTCAACGAGGAGGGCATCGCGACCTACCGCCGTATCTACGGTGACTGGACGAGACCGACGGCAGCAAGCTGGAAAAAAACGTTGCTGGAGAACTCCCTGACCCCGATCCAGCAGTTCAGCAATACATTCGGAAAGAACTCCACAGATTCAGCGCTGATCATTGACGCGATGGATATTCTGTATTCCGGCAAGGTGGACGGGTTCTGTATCGTCAGCAGTGACAGCGATTTCACGAGGCTGGCCAGCCGGCTGCGCGAGGAGAAT
>JAWRJC010000067.1:0-7602 GCA_040307715.1 Clostridiales bacterium
TTCTGGTGCAGACCGATGCTGGGCTCATCGAGGATGTACAGCACGCCGACCAGCCCGCTGCCGATCTGGGTCGCCAGCCGGATGCGCTGCGATTCCCCGCCGGACAGCGTCGCCGCCGAACGGGACAGCGTCAGGTAGTCCAGCCCGACGTCTTTCAGGAACTTCAGCCGCGCATAGGTTTCCCGGATGATCGGGCGCGCGATAACCTCTTCTTTTTCGGTCAGTTCGATATGGTCCATGAAGTCGAGGGCCTCCCCGACCGCCATGTCGCAGGATTCGTTGATGTTGCGGCCGTGGACCGTCACAGCGAGCACCTCCGGCTTGAGGCGCTTGCCCTGACAGGCGGGGCAGGTCTGCTCCGCCATCAGTTTGCGGTACTTGTCGCGGGCATAGTCCGACGTGGTCTCCGCATACCGCCGCTCCAGCGCATTGACGACGCCTTCGAAGGGGAAGTCCATCAGGCTCGTCGTCCCGCGGTGGCGGCTGTGGTACTTGTATTTCAGATGACGTTTGCCGGTCCCGAACAGCATTTCCTTCTTGAACGACTCCGGCATCTGCTCGTACGGCACAGTCAGGGATGTCTTGTGGTCGCGGGCCAGCGCGTCCAGCATCTGCCGGTACCAGCCGTCGATCTTCATCACGCCGAAAGCGCTGCCGATCGCGCCGTCTTCGATGCTCTTCTTCGGATCCTGTATGATGAGTTCCGGGTCGATCTTCTCGACAAATCCAAGCCCCTTGCAGGTCGGACAGGCACCGTGCGGGTTGTTGAACGAAAAGGTGCGCGGCTCCATCTCCTCGATGGAAACGCCGTGATCCGGGCAGGCGAGTTTGGTGCTGAACATCCGCTCTTCATCCCCTGCAACGACGACCACGAGCCCTTCGCCATGTTCGACCGCCAGTTCACAGGCTTCGGCAAGCCGCGCCTGCGCTCCGGGACGGACGATGATGCGGTCCACCACGATCTCGATAGTATGCTTGAATGTCTTTTCGAGCGCGATCTCGTCATCCTCAAGATTCTTGATCTCTCCATCGACACGGACGCGCGCAAAACCCTCCCGGCGGATCCGGGCGAGGATCTTCTCATGCTGCCCTTTCTTGTCACGGATGACCGGCGCCATGACCATGAGCCGGGTCCCTTCCGGATACTCCAGAATGGTCTCTACGATCTGGTCGACGGTCTGGCTGCTGATCTCTCTCCCGCAGACCGGGCAGTGCGGCACGCCGATACGCGCGTACAGCAGACGCAGATAGTCGTAGATCTCCGTGACTGTGCCCACCGTGGAACGCGGGTTCTTGCTCGTCGTCTTCTGGTCGATCGAGATCGCCGGTGAAAGGCCTTCGACAGACTCTACGTTCGGCTTGTTCATCTGCCCGAGGAACTGCCGGGCATAGGAGGACAGGCTCTCGATGTAGCGCCGCTGTCCTTCCGCGTAGATCGTATCGAACGCCAGCGACGATTTGCCGCTGCCGCTGATGCCGGTGAAGACGACCATTTTGTCCCTCGGAATGGTCACCGACAGGTTTTTCAGATTGTTTTCTTTGGCACCGCGGATCACGATGTCTTTGGTTGTCAGATGTTCGCTCATGTTCTGTTAATTTGTGTTCTATAAATGGGTGCGGTATTCGAAGATCCTGTCGCGGATCATCGCCGCCTTTTCGAATTCCATCTTCGCGGCTGCGTCGCGCATCTCCTTCTCGAGCGCCTGGATGTATTTGCCGAGCTCGCGCTTGGTCATCTCCAGCGGTTTCTTTCCGCCGGCTGCCTTGCCCTCCTCAGTCTCGTCCCAGGACTTCGTCGCTTCGATGACTTCGCGGACAGACTTCTCGACGGAGCGCGGTGTGATCCCGTGCGCTTCGTTGTATGCCTCCTGCACACCGCGGCGGCGTTTTGTCTCATCGAGCGCGTACCGCATCGGCGGGCTGATGGTATCCGCGTACATGATGACATGGCCGTGCACATTGCGCGCCGCGCGGCCGATCGTCTGCATCAGTGAGGTCTCCGTGCGCAGGAACCCTTCCTTGTCTGCATCGAGAATCGCCACCAGCGACACTTCCGGAATATCGAGCCCCTCGCGCAGCAGATTGATGCCGACCAGTACGTCGAACTCGCCTGTGCGCAGATCGCGGATGATCTCCATGCGCTCCAGTGTATCGATATCCGAATGCAGATACCGGACCCGGATACCAGCTTCTTTGAGGTAATCGGTCAAATCTTCCGCCATCTTCTTGGTAAGCGTCGTGACCAGCACGCGCTCTCCCTGTGCGACTGTCTTGTTGATCTCTCCGATCAGATGGTCGATCTGCCCCTCGCTGGGTACGACGTCGATCGGCGGGTCGAGCAGACCGGTCGGCCGTATGATCTGCTCCGCATTGATCCCGCCGGAGACTTCTTTCTCATACGCTGCCGGCGTGGCGCTGACATAGATGACCTGCTTAGCCAGTTCATTGAACTCTTCGAACCGCAGCGGCCGGTTGTCGAGCGCTGACGGCAGACGGAATCCGTAGTCCACCAGAGACTGCTTGCGCGCCCGGTCGCCGTTGTACATCGCCCGGAGCTGCGGCAGCATGGCGTGCGATTCGTCGATGATGATCAGGAAATCATCCGGGAAGTAATCGATCAGCGTATACGGCCGTTCGCCCTCCTCCAGCCCGTTCATGTGCCGGGTATAGTTCTCGATGCCTTTGCAGCGGCCGATCTCCCGCAGCATCTCCAGATCGTAGCGGGTCCGCTGTTCGATGCGCTGCGCTTCGAGGAGCTTGCCGCGGTCCTGGAACCACCGGATGCGTTCCTCCAGTTCCTGTCCGATCGACTCGATGGCTTTTTCCATCTTCTCGTCGCTTGTGACATAATGAGAAGCGGGGAAGATCGAAACATGATCGCGCAGACCGATGATCTCCCCGGTCAGCGGATCGATCTCCTTGATCTTTTCGATCTCATCGCCGAAGAGTTCCACGCGGATGGCATGTTCTTCGCCGGCAGGATAGATATCGATGATATCCCCGCGCACACGGAAGTTCGTACGTTCAAAAGCGATATCGTTACGGTCGTAGCGGATATCGACGAGTTTGCGCAGGATCTCCATTTTGTCCTTGATCATCCCGGGCCGCAAAGACAGGACCTGGTTCTCGTAATCGACCGGAGAACCGAGCCCGTAGATGCAGGAAACGGACGCAACGATGATGACATCCCGGCGCTCCGAAAGCGCTGCCGTCGCCGAGTGACGGAGTTTGTCGATCTCATCGTTGATATCCGAGTCTTTCTCAATATATGTATCGGTCGAAGGCACGTATGCCTCCGGCTGATAGTAGTCGTAATAAGAAACAAAATACTCGACGGCGTTGTCCGGAAAGAATGCTTTGAACTCCCCGTGCAGCTGCGCCGCCAGTGTCTTGTTGTGCGAAATAACCAGCGTCGGCTTCTGGACCTGCTCGATGATCTTCGCCATCGTGAAGGTCTTGCCGCTGCCGGTGACGCCCATCAGCGTCTGCCGTTCTTTGCCGGCCAGAACACCTTTGCTGAGTGTTTCGACGGCGAGCGCCTGATCGCCGATGGTGTCGAAATCCGAAACAACTTTGAATTTTGGCATGGTCTTTGTTCTGCTCTCTGCCTGCCGCGTTCCCGCGGCGGCTTATGAAAGAAAAGCTTCTATGGCACATTGTACCATAGAAGCTTTGTCGTCGCAAACACGTGTTCGCTTTTTCGATCCCTTACGGCTGGACCTTGACCATATCACCGGCACGGAGTGTACTGTATACGGTCTTGGCGGTGTTATTCGGCAGATTGACGCAGCCGTGCGAGCCGTGATACTGATAGATCTTGCCACCGAACGCCGTTCTCCACGGTGCGTCGTGCATACCGTAGCCATCACTGCGGAACGGCATCCAGTACCAGACGTGAGTCTTATACCTCGTGACACCGTCGTCTTCGAATCCTTCCAGATACCGGTCGCGCTGCTTGTACAGCAGATGATAGGTCCCTGGCGGAGTACCGTGGTACTTCTTTCCGTAGATCCTGCCTGAGACAATAGATGAGCTCAGAATGCATTTGCCGCCCTTGTAGAGATAAATCTTCTGATCGCCGATATCGATCAGCACATAAGGGCTCATGGAGATCGCCGGCGGCGCGCCGGTCATGTTGAGCTTTTTGTACTGACTGAGCGGGATCTGTCCTTCTGAATTGGGCGTCAGCACCATATTGTTAAAAGCATCTTTATAGGTGAACTTCGAAGTTTTGATCTGTGCGTTCGAGTCAGCATAATACGCACAGTCTTTTGTCACGATGAACTGGTTCCTGTACAGTGTGCCACCCGTCTTGGCAATATACAATTTGCCATTGTGATTGATCCTGCCGGGTGTCGTCTTGATAATGCCGCTGTTCGGATAGCAATAGTAGTAAACTCCGTTAAGATGGCCGACGCCGGTGATCATCTCGGCGTTATACTTCATCAGATACTTGTTGCCGCCGACGCTGATGACCTCGCAGGCTGCCAGTTTGCCGCTCGTGCTCTTCACATAGTACTTCTTGTTTTTGAAGGTGACCCATCCCGTCGTGGTCTTGATCTCCCCCTTGCTGTTCGCATAGTAGTATGCATCACCCAGCTTGAACACACCCATAATAGCCGCACCGTATTTATTGAAATAGTATTTGGTGCCGCCGACCGTCATCATCTTGCTGACCGCCAGTTCCCCGTTGGAATTAGCATAGTATGTATGTCCGCCTTCCGTGAACAGCCACTTGCGGATCACACCGCTGTTAAAAGCATAGTATCTCTTGCTCCCAACATCGAAGAACCCCGTCTTCGCTGCACCGTCCGCACCGAAATAGTACCGGGCACCGGTATTGCTCATCGTCATGAGTTTGTTGACTGCGAGTTCCCCATTGCCATTGGCGTAGTAAGTATGTCCGTCCCAGGTGAAGAGCCATTTCTTTGCTGCGCCGTTGGGGCCAAACACATACTGTTTGCTGCCGATCGTCTTCTTTGTGTCACGGCAGATCACGCCGCCCTTCTGTACGTAATACTGATCGCCATCAACAGTGATCAGTCCCGCATCTGTGCGAACCACAGCAGCAGCATCAGCATAATAAAGCTCTCCGTTCGAAGCTTTGAACAGACCTGTCACAGCCGCGCTGTCTTCGCCAAAGTAGTAAGCCTTGCCGGTGCTGCCGATCTGTACGAAACGCGAAGTTTGAAGAACACCTTCTCCATTGGCATAGTACGTTTTATCACCGAACTGGAACAGCCAGTGCTTCACAAATCCATTATCGTCAAAGCAGTATTTTGCGCCATCGATATCCTGGATTTCTCCCTTGTAATAACCCCCTTCTTCATAGTAGAACCGCCGGCCGCCTTCCTCGTCGACCCAGCCAGTCTGAACAGCTGGCTCTTCCGGGTCTTCTGTGACTACTGCAGCGGGCTCCTCTTCGGGTGCTGCCGGCTCTTCTGCAGGCTGAGTTTCTTCCGCTTCCTCCGCTGCCGGTTCCTCAGCAGGCACAGCAGTTTCTTCTGTGATCTGATCTGCAGGAACGGGGGCCTCTTCAGCCGCAAAGACAGGAAGCGCCTCAAAGCCGGTCACTGTAATCAACAACGCAAGTACTAATGGGAGTACTCTTTTTCGCATTTCCAAATCCCCTTTTCTATACAATTAACGCCGTAAGCGCATTTAACCTCGTGGTATTATACCACTTTAGACCCGATAACAAAAGAGTAAATTCTTTATTCTGTCGAATACATAAAGCGGCCATCGTTTTTTTCTTCCAATGCGCAAAGCAGATGATAGATCGTTTCTGTATACGGCACACTGATCCCATACCGCGCGGCCAGCCGGAGCAATACGCCAGCGAACATATCCGCTTCTGTCTTCCTGCCGGCACGCAGATCCTGCAGCGTCGAATAGATCGCTTCTTTCGGGAATTGCGGAGAAGTCACGTGTTTTGTTTCCGGCGGGATATCCACACCTTCCGCAGCGGCGACCATCCGCGTTTCGTTCCAAAGCGCCGTCCGGATCTTCGCAGCGTGCTCGCTGTCCTCGTAGCACCCGACACCAACGTCAAGGATCGCCTGCGGCAGATTCTCACAGATGTTGAAAGCATACTTGGACCAGATCGAGACCAGGATCTGCTCATCGCGTTCCGCTTCCAGTTCCGATGCGGCAAACAGCGTGTCCAGCGCACAGAGCGCTTCCTCTCCGGGCACGCCGTCGACAGACCCGTACCGGATGCCCATCCCCGGCTGCGTAGGCCGGATGTGGACACGATTGCCCTCCCGGTCCGCAACGAACCGGATCATAGCCGGCACGATCTGCTCTTTCGGGACAGCCTCCGAAAGGATCTCCTCGCTGTCCACACCGTTCAGCAGGCTTATCACGAGTGTGTGCGGACCTGCGATCGTACGCACGGCAGGAAGGATCTCCCTGAGCGCCGCGTATTTGACACCGACGATGATGAGATCCGCCCCTATGGCTTCTTCCGGCGTGCGCACATGCAAAGTGTAAGGAACACCATTGATCGCGATCCCGTCCCTTTCGAGCCGTTCTCTTCGCTTCCCTTCCGCGATGACCCAAAGGTCTTCTTTCAAAAGGCTGTCCAGCCCCCGGACGACGAATGCACCGACATTGCCCGCCCCGATGACAGCAACCGTTTTGATACGCATAGCTGCTTCCTTTCTCACAATAACGCTCCTACACGCTTATTTTATCATAACTCCACTGAAAAAGAGGCGCCGGAGCGCCTCTTTGTGTCGGTCATAGTGACTCTGTTTTATTTTCTGCGTCTTTCGTAAGCCAGTGTGCTGCACAGAGCGCCAGCACTCAGCAGCATCAGAGCGATCAGAAGACCCATGTCAGCAGGATCACCGGTTTTCGGAGAAGCCGGTTTTTCAGGGTCGGGATTATCTTCCGGGGGTGTCGGAGGTGTCGGAGGTGCCGGAGGCTCTGTTTTCGGTGTATGGGTGTTCGTCACGGTAAACCCGTCCGCCGCAGAACCGGTCACTTCAGATGCGTATGTGCCTTCCCCGTCTTTTCCGGTGATCACATCCGTTTCCGTTTCCTTAACGGTATACTCGATTTCTTTGCCGTCTGCATATTTGGGCATATCTTCCCACACGCCTGTCCACTGATTGCTCTCGTTCAGCGTGATCGGCGCCGCGTCCGCAGGCTCTTCGCCGACATAAAGCTGTACTTCCACAGATGCGGGACGGATTCCGTCCTTATCCTCTTTGTCAGCCCATTCCTTTGAAACTTCAATGTTGATGGTCTCCGGTGTATGCGTGTTCTTCACGACAAATCCATCCGCAGCCGATCCGGAGACTTCGTATGCATATGTCCCGGGACCGTCCTCGCCGGTGATCACACCCGTTTCCGTTTCCTTGACGGTATACTCAACCTCTTCGCCTTCTGCATACTTGGGGATATCATTCCACGTGCCCGTCCACTGATTGCTCTCGTTCAGTGTGATCGGCGCCGCGTCCGCAGGCTCTTCGCCGGCGTAAAGCTGCACTTCTACAGACGCAGGACGGATCCCGTCATTGTCATCAGCGTCGTCCCAGTCTTTCGAAACTTCGATTTCGATGGTCTCCGGTGTGTGCGTGTTCTTGACGACAAATC
>JAWRJC010000068.1:0-23649 GCA_040307715.1 Clostridiales bacterium
TCGTCCAGGAATAGTCCGGCTTCCTCGATATCCGCAAGTGCGCCGCCGAGCTCCGTGACCGCTTTTTCAGCAGCCATCATCTCTTCTTCCGCGTCAGGCCCTTTGAGCGCAATAAAGGAACCTTCGATCTTAACGAATGGCAGGCAGTACTCCGCCAGGACAGAAAGGTTCGCAACCGCTCTTGAGATGCAGAGGTCGAACTTTTCCCGGTACTGCTTCATCTGGCCTAGTTCCTCTGCGCGCCCATGGACGGTCGTGACGTTCTTGAGCCCGACCGCCTCCGCCATCTCCTGCACGATTCGCATGCGCTTGGCAAGGGAATCCACAAGGGTGAACTGTTTCTCCGGGAAAAAGATAGCCAGAGGAATGCCCGGAAAACCGCCGCCCGTGCCTACATCGATGATGGTCTCCGCATCTTCGATCTCGTAGGTGTCGACCAGCGAAAGGGAGTCCAGATAGTGTTTTTCAACGAATTCAGCCGGCTGCGTGATCGAAGTCAGGTTGACCTTTTCGTTCCATTCGAGAGTCATTTCCATATATTTACTGTACCGGGCAAGAAGCTTCGCGGCACGTTTCTCTCCGTATCTCTCTGTCAGGAATCTATTCAGTCTTTCCATATTATTCCACCTCGCTGTCTGCCTTTTTCTGCCTGCGGTACTGTTCCAGCCAGATGAGGAGCACCTGGATGTCGGCAGGCGACACGCCGGAGATCCGCGACGCCATCCCAAGCGTCTTCGGCCGCATCGCATCGAGCTTTTGCGCTGCCTCAAGCCGCAGCCCTCTGATATCGGCGTAGCGGGCATCCGGCGGCAGTTCGCGTTCCTCAAGCTTGCGAAACCGCTCGATCTGCTTGAGCTGCTTATCGATATACCCCTCGTATTTGATCTCCACCTCAGCCTGCGCGATCTCGTGATCCGAAAGCGCAGGGCGGTCCGGATCCAGCTGCGCGATCGTCCGGTAGTCAAGACCCGGCCGTTTGATGAGCTCCGCCAGCGTGTATTTGTTCTTCGCGGGCGGCATTCCGCGCTCTTCAAAGAAGCTGTCCAGCTGTCCCGGCAGCAGTTCGGTCGTCCGGAGCCGTTCGATCTCTTTATTGACGCGCTCCCGTTTCGCAAGGTACCGCTGGTACCGCTCTTCCGTTGCAAGACCTGCGTTGTAGCCTTTTTCCGTCAGGCGCACATCCGCATTGTCCTGCCGCAGCAGGATGCGGTATTCAGCGCGGGACGTCATGACACGATAGGGTTCGTTGGTTCCTTTCAGCACGAGATCGTCGATCAGCACGCCGATGTACGCCTCGTTCCTGGCAAGCACGAGCGGTTCTCTGCCCTGCAGCGCCAGCGCGCAGTTGATCCCCGCCATCAGTCCCTGTGCGGCCGCCTCTTCATACCCGGAACTGCCGTTGAACTGCCCGGCGCAATACAACCCGTCGAGCTCTTTATACCGCATGGTATGGTCGAGCGCCGTCGGGTCGATGCAGTCGTACTCGATCGCGTATGCAGGTCGTACGATCTCAATATTTTCAAGGCCTTCTATCGTTTCATAGAAGGCTTGCTGCACGTCTTCAGGCAGGGAGGAGGACATGCCCTGCAGGTACATTTCCTCCGTGTCCAACCCTTCCGGCTCAACAAAGAGCTGATGGCGCGGTTTGTCTGCGAACCGGTTGATTTTATCTTCAATAGAAGGGCAGTAGCGCGGACCGACGCCTTCGATGTGCCCGCCGAAGAGGGCGGAACGATGGAAATTCTGCCGGATGATCTCGTGCGTACGTTCGTTCGTATAGGTCAGATAACAGGAGATCTGCTCCCGCTCGATAGCATCGTTCATAAAGGAGAAGGGGACGATCCGTTCGTCGCCCTTTTGCTCCTGCATCTTTGAAAAATCAAGGCTCGATGCCATCGCTCTTGCCGGCGTGCCCGTCTTGAACCGCCGCATCGGCAGGCCAAGCGCCCGCAGGTTTTCCGCCAGCGCGGTAGCTGGCGCCATGCCGTTCGGTCCGGATGCGTGCACGCTGTCGCCGATGAATACCTTGCCGCCAAGGAAGGTCCCCGTGCAGAGGATGACCGCCTTTGCCATGTAGGCAGCATGTGTAGCTGTCCGCACGCCGGTGACGCGCGGCGGTTCTACGATCAGTTCGGTCACTTCCGCCTGTTTCAGGAACAGCCCCTCCTGCTGTTCAATGGTTTTCTTCATCTCCGCGTGATAGCGGTGCTTGTCCGCCTGGGCACGCAAAGAGTGGACCGCCGGGCCCTTGGACATATTGAGCATGCGGGACTGGATCAAGGTCTTGTCAATGTTGAGACCCATCTGTCCGCCAAGCGCATCGATTTCGCGCACGAGATGGCCTTTGCCGGTGCCACCGATCGCTGGGTTGCACGGCATCATAGCCAGCGAGGTGAGATCCGTCGCCAGCATCAGTGTCCGCTGCCCCATCCTGGCACAGGCAAGCGCCGCTTCACAGCCGGCATGTCCTGCGCCGACCACGATGACATCATAGGTTCCGAGTACGTATTCTTCTGCCATTAAAATCTTTCTTTTCGTTGGAATTGCAATATTTCTAAGTTATATATCGCCTATTGCCGATATACGTTTTATCGCCCGTTCTGTCTTCTCCGGCCAAAGAACAGCCCCTTTTGTGATCCTTATTTTCCGAGGCAGAACCGCGCGAACACTTCGTCCACGATATCCCCGCCGACCTCTTCGCCGATGATCTCTCCGAGCGCCGCATACGCGCCGCGCACATCGATCTCGATCAGATCAAGCGGTTCCCCTTCATCCGTTCTTTCCTTTGCATCGACAAGACTGGCAAGCGCCGCCGTGATCAACGCCTCATGCCGCGCACCGGTGATCATGACCTGGTCTTTCTGTTTGACAGAACCGCTGTAGACCATTCCGCGCACGAGCTCCTCCAGCATCTCTGAAACGCGTCCTTCATCCGCCGCGCCGGTCGCGAGCTGTGTACGTATGATCCGCATCCCCGGGAGCAGTTCTGCAGCCGCTTCCTCTCCAAGCGTGTCGCCGAGGTCCTGCTTGTTCAAAAGAAGAACGGTCTTCTTGCCGGTCTCACGCAGCATCGCCGCGATCTCCCTGTCTTCCTCCGTCAGCTTATCGCTGCCGTCGATCACGAAGAACACGAGGTCCGCCTGCTGCACGGACTCCCGGCTGCGCTTTATGCCAATCTGCTCGATCTCATCGCTGGTCTCCCGGATGCCGGCTGTATCCATGATCCGCACGGGGATGCCGCCGAGGTCGATGGTCTCTGTGATCGTATCCCTCGTCGTGCCCGGCACATGCGTGACGATCGCTCTTTCCGTCCCGGTCAGCGCATTCAAAAGAGAGGACTTTCCTACATTCGGCCGCCCGACGATCGAGACCTTCAGTCCATCCTTGAGCATGCGGCCCGTGTCCGCTGTATCCTTCAGCTGCTGCACACGCCCGATCAGATCTGCAAGAGAATCGCTCAGCTTGCTGTATACGACTTCTTCGATATCCTCATCCGGATAGTCCATATTGACCGCCATATCGACAAGGATATCCATCAAATCGGCCCTAAGCTCCCGGATCCGCGCTGACAGACGGCCGGTGAGCTGCGACGCGGCTGCGGACAACGACCCGTCCGTTTCCGCTTCGATCATATCCATGACCGCTTCCGCCTGCGACAGATCGAGCCTGCCGCCGAGGAAAGCACGCCTTGTAAATTCGCCCGGCTCTGCCATCCGTGCGCCGTGGGAAAGCGCGAGCGCCAGGATCCGGCGCAGCGCCGCCACACTACCGTGCCCGTTGATCTCCACGACGTCTTCACAGGTATATGTGTGCGGTCCTTTCATATAAACAGCCAACACTTCGTCGACGATCTCTCCGGTTTCCGGGTCCGCGATATGCCCGTAGTACATATGGCGGTCTTCCAATGCAGGCAGGTCCGCAGATGTTGCGTTTCCTATCGCATCGGTATTAGACGATGTAACATTCTGCGCGTTGGTCAACGCCTGCGGCCGCCCTCTTCGGAACAGCTTTTGCAGCACAGAAAGAGCCTCGGGGCCGCTGATACGGACGATCCCGATGCCGCCTTCGCCATACGCGGTAGACACCGCAGCGATCGTATCATCTTGACTGTAGAGCACCTGATTTGCCATATACTTTTGTTAAATAAACTAAATCCACTACTTTTACGTACTTAATATAAAAATACGCCTATGTACGTAAAGTTTTCAACGTTTTCAAGCACCTGCTACAATGAAAAGGCCTTTTCATTTCACTTATGGATACAAATCGTTGAAAAAAGTACGTACTTGTGCCTCGCTAGGATGGAAGTACGTAAACGCTTCCTTTTCATGCACCTTCATGCAACCTATTTGATCGCTGCGAATCATGCAATCTATTTGATCGCTGCGCATCATGCAACCTATTTGAATTTGATCGCTGCGCAGAGTGTTCCCGCGCGGAACGTTATTTCCGCGAAATATCCGCGAAAGGATCTCTGCGACAGGTTCTCCATTCACTCTGACAAAAAGACCCGTGTTTCCACGGGCCTTGTGTTCGATCCTATTTGCGCTCGATGATGACCCTTCTGTAAGGCTCTTCCCCTTCGCTCTTGGTCGTCACCTCTTCGCTCTTGTGGAGCGTTGCGTGGATGACCATTCTCTCGTAGGGATTCATGGGCTCCAGACGTACCGGGCGGCCGGTGCGGAGGACCTTTGTCCCCAGCCGGATGGCCAGCTGCTGGAGTGTCTTCTCTCTCTTCGCTCTGTAGTTCTCCGCGTCGACAACGACACGCACGTACTTGTTGTGGTCCTTGTTGACCACGAGGCTGGTCAGGTACTGGATCGCGTCCAGCGTCTGGCCGCGCTTGCCGATGATGGCGCCCGCGTCCTTGCCTTCCAGGTTGATGTACATGTATTCTTCGTTCGCCTGCGCGGTGATCGTCAGGTCAAGCCCCATATTTTCGGTGGTTTCCTTGAGGAAATCCAGCGCTTCGTGCGCCTCGACCGGGATCAGATCATCCGGACGGATGGAGATCGCTTCGGTGTTGACGTTGGTCAGGGCTGCATCGGACTTGCCGCCGCGGTTTCTTCTTCTGTCACGGTCTCTGCCGCGTCCGCCGTCTCTTTCTCTGCGGCCGCCGGATCTGCCGCTGCTTTGCGCCTGCGGCTTCTTTTCGCCTTTGGAACGCAGATCGATGACGCCGTATTCCGGACGCTTGTAGCCGGCGCCAAACGGAGAAGCTTCTTCTTCAGCTGCCTTCTTTTCTTCAGCGGGTGCTTCTTCTGCTTCTTTTTCCGCCTCGGGTGCGGGTTCTTCCGCCTTTGCGGCCGGTGCTTCTTCTTTGGGCGCTTCTTCTTTCTTCACGCCGCTCACTTCCGCGCGGACTTCTTCGAATGCCGCGTCACCGTCCGTCTTCTCGACGCTGGTGCCCTTCTTCGTAACGCGCACCAGGCCGGGCTTTCTGCCAAGACCGAGGATCCCCTTGGTCGGCTCTTCCAGTACTTCTACATCGACTTCATCGATGGTAAGCTTGAGGTCCTTCAGCGCGAGCTCAACGGCTTCGTCGACGCTGTTGCCCCATTTTTCCGAGTAGTCCATGGTTACTTCTTTCCTTTCTTCCTGCTCTTCTGTTCTCCTTTGATCTGTTCACGGATCTTCCTGAACCGCAGGTTGAAGAAGATCTGGATAACCTGGCTGAAGAACCAGTAGATCGCAAGACCGGCCGGATAGGAACGCGCCATCAGAACGATCATGACCGGGAAGATGTACTTCATGGTCTTCATCATGCCTTCTGCGCCGCCCATGCCAGGTGCGGTCGGTGCCCCCATGGCCCCGTTGCTCTGGGACATGGAGAACGAGAAATACGTCGCGATGCCTGCGCCGATCGGCAGGATCCACTTATCCGGCTGCGCGAGGTCAGCGATCCAGAGGAAACTGGAATGGACCGCGAACAGCATGTCGGAACTAGACCCAAGATACTGGATCGGGTTGCGCAGCAGCGCGAACAGACCGAAGATGACGATCATCTGCACGATCATCGGCAGACAACCGCCGGCAGGGTTGAAGTGTTCTTCTTTATAAAGCTCCGCCATTTTGGCGTTGAGCATTTCTTTGTCGTTGGCGTACTTCCTCTGGATTTCCTGCATCTTCGGCTGGATCGAGGACATATTCGCCGTGGACTTGATCTGTTTGGCGTAGAGCGGGTACAGCGCCATCTTGATGATCAGCGTCAGCAGCACCAGGGTGATGCCGTAGTTGCCGATGAAGCCGTACATCCAGGTCAGAAGAAGTCCGATAGGTTTAGCTAAAAAACCCAATAGATTCACTCCTTTCTTATAGGGAGCTGGAAAACAAGAGTATCAAAAAGGCACGGATCAGGGCACCGGGTCGTAACCGCCCGGATTGCCCGGATGGCACCTGAGGATCCTCTTTATCCCCAGATAACTGCCTTTAAAAAATCCGTACTTTTGCAGTGCCTGTATGAAATACGCGGAACAAGTCGGATAGAACCTGCACGTAGGCGGGAACAGAGGCGAGATGAATCGCTGATATCCACGGATCAAAAAGATGAGAATGTGTTTCATTGCTTCACCTTATTATCTGCCGGCTTCCTGCTGTCTTTCCGAAGACCGGCGCGCCGGACTGCGGATTCCATTGATCGCTGCACCTCACCGCACTTTTTGCCTTCGATCGTATTCCTCGCGATGAAGATCACGTCGTATCCGGAAGGGATCGGCTGCATCAGCCGGTAGCTTTCCTTCATGAGCCGTCTGGCCCGGTTGCGCATGACCGCGTTGCCCACTTTCTTGCTGGCAAGGAATCCGGTCCTGGTGTACGGCAGTCCGTTCTTCTTATAGAAGATCACGACATACCGGTCCCCGACCGACTTGCCCCTGTTATAAACCGCGCCGAATTCGCGGCTGCCTGTGAGCACTTCTCTTTTGCGCATACATGTACCGCAAAAAACGGACGTCTGCTTACGCGGACAGTCTCTTTCTGCCTCTTGCTCTTCTGTTCTTCAGAATGTTGCGGCCGCTTCTGGTCTTCATTCTCTTACGGAAGCCGTGTTCCTTTTTTCTCTGCCGTGTCTTGGGCTGAAAAGTCATTTTCATAATGTATTTCCTCCTATGATGTTGATAGTTTTCCGTGCGGATCTAAATTCCAAACCGCACATACATACGCCAAATTAGTATACTGGCCGAAGGTTGAAAAGTCAATGATTCTTTCTTTTTTGAGGGATTTGTTTTTTGCCCGGAACCGCTTTTTACGGCTTCACCAATTCTTCACATTTCCAGCTGACCACAACATTTAGTGGGCTGTGCAAAAAGGGTATAGTTTTTTCCACAGGTTGTTGATAAACCTGTGTATAGTTTGCATTTCAGCAAAAAAATTTCCGTATTGTCTGTGGATAACTTTTTCGTTAAGATAGTTATACACACCCGTACCATACGGAATATCTAGAGAAGGAGAGCCCCCGGCAAATGCCTGATTTTGTCACAAACTGGGAAAAAACACTGCAAATATTGAGGGAAGAACTCAATGATACGATGTTCGACACCTGGATCGCACCGCTGGTTCCTAAGAAAATGGATGAAACGAGCGGCACTCTTTACGTAGAAGGAGAAAATGAGTATAAGATCCAGCGATTCACAGAACGGTATCTGCAGATCGCCAACAGCGCAGCCTCTATCGCGTTCGGTCATCCCGTCCTCATCGAGGCGTCTGTTGCAGCGCCCGTTCCTGTTATAGAACCGCTTCCGGAAGACGCTGAAAAACTAGGACCTTCCGACGATTACAGCGACTATCCGGACGATGAGCTTTCTCAGGAAAACTATCTGAACCCGCGCTATAATTTCGGTACTTTTGTTGTCGGGGAAAACAGCAAGATGGCACATGCCGCGGCGCGCATCATTGCGGATGCTCCCGGAAAGAAAAATCTCAATCCTTTCTTTCTTTACGGGGAATCCGGTGTCGGCAAGACCCATCTGATGCATGCCATCGGCCATTATATCCTCAAGAATTCCAATAAAAAAGTACTTTATGTCACATCTGAGATGTTCACGAATGAATTCATCAGTGTGCTCGACTCCGATCAAAGAAAAGGTATCAGAGGGAGCAACTGGAGAAAGAAATTCCGCGACAAATACAGAAAGACCGATGTTCTTCTGATCGACGATATCCAGTTCCTCGAAGGAAAAGAAGGAACGATCAATGAATTTTTCAATACCTTCGAAGCGCTGATCGCGAGAAACAAGCAGATCATCATCACCAGCGACCGTTCTCCGGAACAGCTGAAACTCGATGAACGCATCAAATCCCGTTTTATGTGGGGTATTACGGCAGATATCCAGGCGCCGGATTATGAAACGCGCGTCGCGATCCTGCTGAGCAAAGCAGAAGCGGAAAATATTGAAGTGACGCCGGAAGTACGCGCTGTCATCGAACTGATCGCGGAACGCATCAAAAGGAATGTCCGCGAGCTGGAGAGTTCCTTTACACAAGTCGTTACTCTGGCACCGCTTGTCGGAGAACCGATCAGTGTCTCTTTTGCAAAGAAAACGCTGAAAAATATGCTGCGTAATAAAGAATCCGTCATCACGATCGAAGGCATCAAAAGAGCGGTCTGCAAACATTACAATGTCAAGATGCAGGATATGGATTCAAAGAAAAGAATGCGTGCGATCGCCTATCCCAGACAGATCGCCATGTATCTTTCCAAGGAACTGACCGAGTATTCCCTTCCCAAGATCGGCGAGTCTTTCGGCGGCAGAGATCATACGACTGTTCTTTATGCCTGCAATAAGATCCGGGAAGATATGAAGATGAGTGAAGAACTAAGAGAAGACATTGAAGAACTGAAAAGCATCCTGCAGTAAAGTTATTCAATCGCTGTGGAAAAAAGAAACATGTTATCCACAGATTTTCAATAATAAAATTTCATTCATTTTTCAACAAGAAAAAGACTTATCAACAGTTTCAACAAGGTATACTACTAATACTACTGCTTTTTAATAATAAGAATAAAAAAGAAAGTGCGCTTCGCGCTCCGTCTATTTGATCTTAAAGGAGGACTAAAATGAGATTTTCCTGTGAACAGAGTACATTGTCAAAAGCACTGGGCATCGTTTCCAAAGCGGTTTCCGTCAGAACAACGATCCCGGTCCTCAAATCCATCCTTTTAGAAGCAAATGATGGAGAATTGAAAATGTCCGCATCCGATCTGGATCTTTCGATCGAGAAAGTCATCGATGTCAGAGTGGATGAACCCGGCAGCATCGCTGTCAATGCGAAGCTGTTTATGGATATCGTAAGAAAACTGCCTGCCGGTAATGTGGATGTTGCCATCAATGAAAACGGCAATGTCATCATCAAAACACTGAATTCCGAATTCAATATCTTAGGTACACCGGCCAGCGATTTTCCGAACATCGGTGAACTGGAAGGACCGCAGGATACACTTTCCTTTGATAAAGACATCTTTACGGAGATGATCAGAAAGACAGGTTTCTGTGCCAGTGTTGATGAAACAAAAGGCATCATCGTCGGTATCCTGATGGAACTTGAAGAGAATGTCTTCAATATGGTCGCGCTCGACGGATTCAGAATGGCGATCGCCAGAGAAAAGATGCGCAACGCGGAAAGTAAAAAAATCGTCATCAGCGCCAGGATCCTCAATGAACTGTATAAGATCATCATGGAAACAGGCACTGAAGAAGATGTCAAACTGATCCTCGGTGAAAAGAAAGCGGTCATGCTGCTCGAAAGAACGAAGATCGTCATGAGACTGCTCGAAGGCGCGTTCATCAAATACAGAGATATTCTCCCGAAAGAGAACAAGCTGTTCATCCGTGCGAACCGCAAAGATATGATGGATGCCGTTGAAAGAGCTTCTCTGCTTTCCAAGAGCGGCCGCAACAATCTGATCATCTGCTCCATCAATAACAATCTGATGCAGATCACATCTAATTCCGAAGAAGGAAACGTTAAAGAAGACCTGATCATCGAATCGAACGGCGGCAGCCTGGATATCGGCTTCAACTCCAAATACATTCTGGATGCTCTGAAGGTCATCGATGATGAAGAAATCCGCATGGAATTCAACACCGGCATCACACCATGCCTGATCAGACCGGTCGAAGGAGAAAGATATGAATATCTGATCCTGCCTGTCCGTATCCCGGCGAGATAGTTTAA
This sequence comes from Clostridiales bacterium, assembly GCA_040307715.1. GTDB lineage: Bacteria > Bacillota > Clostridia > Peptostreptococcales > Anaerovoracaceae > RUG13615. The sequence continues at coordinate 10,174 of JAWRJC010000068.1, forward strand.
GAAATAAAGAATCGCTCTTGAGTCAATTGATTGAAGAGCGATTCTTTTTTTATGCTGTCTAAAAGAAATCTACCCTTCTATCTTATCTTGCGGCAGTTATTGGTTTCGAATAAAATGAGTACATGATTTATAAGTCGATCTCGCTCGAAAATTACAGAAACTATGAGAAACGCGAATTCACCTTCCATGATAAAGTGAATTTCTTTTTGGGTGAGAACGGCCGCGGCAAGACCAATCTTCTGGAAAGCATTTATCTGACTTCGTACGGGAAGTCTTTCCGCACTTTCAAAGACCGCGAACTGATCCGGTTCGGCGAAGATTTCTGCCGGGTGAAAGGACAGTTTGTGCGCGGCAATGAAGAAGAATCGCAGACAGTAGAGATCTTTATCGGACGCGACGGGACCCGCAAAGGCAACGTTGACGGCATCGAATTCCAAAAGTACTCGGATATTTTCGATCATGTGCTAGCGGTCGTTTTTTCGCCGGAAGATCTGAAAATCATTAAAGAAAGCCCTGAAAAAAGAAGGGACTTCATCGACCGGGAAATCAGCACCCTGAGCATGTCCTATTACCGCAACCTTCTGATGTACGGCAGGATCCTGGCGCAGCGCAACGCGTATCTCAAAGATGATGTGCGGGATATGGATCTGCTCGCTGTCTGGGATGAGAACCGCATCCATTACGGCGCGGCGCTTATCTGGCAGCGGTATCAATTCATGAAAAAAATCAGCCGGATCTGCGCAAAGATCCATCATGATCTGACCGGCGGCAAAGAATCGCTTTCTTTAGAGTATGCGGCAGACTGCGGACTTGCTGCCATCTCCGCATTCGAAGAGGAAATGAAAGAAGCAGGCATTTCTTTCGGCGATGCTAAGAAAATCAGCAAGGAAAAAGAAAAAGAAATCCTGGAACAGCTGCGCGAAGAACTGCGGCAGACAGCACTCGACTCGATGGAAACGGATTTCAGGATCCGCCATACGACGCGCGGTCCGCAGAAAGACGATATCAAAGTGCTGCTGCGAAAAAATGAAGAAGGCGCCATCGATATCCGGCATTTCGGATCGCAGGGCCAGCAGCGCACAGCGGCGCTTTCGATGAAACTATCCGAGATCGAGCTGATCCGCGAAGAAAAAGGAGAATATCCGATCCTCCTCCTGGATGATGTTCTTTCCGAACTTGATATTTCCCGGCAGAATTACCTGATCGATTCTCTTAAGAACGTCCAGCTGTTCATCACCGCAACAGAACTGCCGCCGCAGGTGAAGGAAAAACTGCCGGACAGCAAGCTGATCGCGATCTGAGAAAGGAAACAGGATCAAAATGAAAAAGGGGTGCCGGGCACCCCTTTTATTATAGAAGAAAAGAATACTATATCTTGTATCTGATAAACGAAAAAACATAGCTGTACAATAATTGGTATTTACTGTAAAATTTTATAGGTTGCGAATTTAAATTAAAAGACGTTTTTTACGGCTAAAATCGCGCCTTGATGGCACAAAAAAGATAAAAATCATCAAAAAATATCTAATTATAGTTTTAGCAGGCCTTAAATCGGCGATTTTTCGCTGTAAATAAGGTCGTTTTTATTGAGTTTTCCTAGTATATATGGTAAACTTTTTACCGTGTGGGAGCATGTGCAAAAGGAGGCTGAAAGAAGCCGGAAAAGCGATTCCGCACGTTTGAGAACGAGATCACGCCGTTCTGAAAAGAACGGCAAAAATGTATCTAAAGCAGGCGCCGCGCGGGCGGCGTTAAGAGCAATCAAAGAAAGGTAGAACTACATGGCAGCAGATACCAAATCGCAGCAGAAATACGGGGCCAGTCAGATCAGGGTCCTGGAGGGGCTCGAAGCGGTCCGGATGCGTCCGGGCATGTACATCGGCTCCACCGGTGAAAAGGGCCTGCATCATCTGGTCTACGAGATCGTCGACAACTCGGTCGACGAAGCGCTGGCCGGATTCTGCACAGTGATCAAGGTCACGATCCAGAAAGACAACAGCATCAAGGTCGAAGACGACGGCCGCGGCATGCCGGTCGACATGCATCCGAAAGAAAAGAAACCGGCAGTAGAAGTCATCCACACCGTCCTCCATGCGGGCGGTAAATTCGGCGACGGCGGTTACAAAGTTTCCGGCGGTCTGCACGGCGTCGGCGCATCGGTCGTCAATGCGCTGTCTTCCCGCATGGAAGTCGAAGTCCACAGAGAAGGCAAGGCGTATCAGATCGCGTTCGAACGCGGCAAGACCGTCGAACCGCTTAAAGAAGTCGGCGACGCGAGAAAGAGCGGCAGCATCACCGTATTCTGGCCGGATCCGGACATCTTCGACGAGACCGAATACGACTACATGACCCTGCAGACACGGCTGCGCGAGATGGCCTTCCTTAATAAAGGCCTCCGCATCATCCTCCGCGACGAGCGCGAGAAAAAGAGAAAAGATGAGTTCTGCTATGAGGGCGGCATCAAGGAGTTCGTCCTGTACCAGAACGAGAATAAAGAAGCGCTTCACGAAGATGTCATCTACTTCGAGAAGTCCGGCTACGACCAGTCCGGTAAGGGCGGCGACATGGAAGTCGAAGTCGCGATGCAGTACACCAAGGGGTACAGCGAGCTGATGCTCTCCTACGCCAACAACATCCACACCGTGGACGGCGGCTACCACCTGGCGGGCCTGCGCAGCGCGCTCACCAAGACGGTCAACGACTACGCGCGGCAGCTCAACTTCCTGAAGGACAAGGATGATCCGCTGACCGGCGACGACATCCGTGAAGGTCTGACCGCCATCGTCTCCGTCAAGATCAGCAATCCGGAGTTCGAAGGCCAGACCAAGGGCAAGCTCGGCAACATCGCGATGCGCGGCTTTGTCGAGAAGACCGCGAACGAAGAACTCATGGCGTTCCTGCAGGAGCATCCGCAGCAGGCAAAGGCCATCATCCAGAAGTGCATCGCGGCGGCAAAAGCCAGAGAAGCGGCCAGAAAGGCCCGCGCGGTCGTCAGAAAGACGAACACCATCGACGGTTCGCTGCCCGGCAAACTGAGCGACTGCTCCTCGAAAGATCCGGTCGAGTCCGAGATCTTCCTCGTAGAGGGTGACTCCGCTGGCGGCTCCGCCAAGCAGGGCAGAGACAGAAAGCGTCAGGCCGTCCTCCCGCTCCGCGGTAAGATCCTGAACGTCGAGAAAGCGACGACCGACCGCATCCTCAACTCCGAGGAGATCAAGAACATGATCACCGCGTTCGGCTGCGGCATCGGCGAAGAGTTCGACATCAGCAAGCTCCGCTACCACAAGATCATCATCATGACCGATGCGGATGTCGACGGCGCCCACATCAGAACGCTGCTTCTGACTTTCTTCTACAGACATATGAAGCCCCTCATCGAAGGCGGCTATGTATACGCGGCGCAGCCGCCGCTCTTCCGCGTCAAGAAGGGCAAGGAGACCTACTACACCTATTCCGACCGCCAGCAGGAAAAACTGATGGCGAGCCTGGCGGATGTCCCCGGCAAGGCGGAGATCCAGCGGTACAAAGGTCTCGGCGAGATGAGTTTCCAGCAGCTGTGGGAGACCACCATGGACTACGACGCGCGTACGCTCGTCCAGATCACACTGGAGGACAGCGCCGCTGCGGACAGCATCTTCACGACGCTGATGGGCGACAAAGTCCCGCCGCGCCGGAAGTTCATCGAAGAGAACGCCAAGTACGTTAAAAACCTGGATATCTAAGCTGGAAAGGAGTAAGAAAACATGGACAACATGGATAACATGGGCAACCATGAAGAGAACAAACGTCTGATCCAGCACGAGATCCACAACGAGATGAAGAACTCGTACATCGATTACGCAATGAGCGTCATCGTCGGACGAGCGCTTCCGGACGTGCGCGACGGTCTCAAACCCGTCCACAGACGTATCCTCTACGGGATGAGCGCCCTCGGCATCACCCCGGACAAACCCTATAAGAAATCGGCCCGTATCGTCGGTGAAGTCATGGGTAAATACCACCCCCACGGCGACAGTTCCATCTACGATGCGATGGTCCGTATGGCGCAGGACTTCTCCATGCGTTATATGTTTGTCGACGGCCACGGCAACTTCGGTTCGGTCGACGGCGACGGCGCTGCGGCGATGCGTTACACCGAGGCGAGGATGTCCCCGTTCTCGATGGAGATGCTGCGCGACATCAACAAGGAGACAGTCGACTTCATGCCCAACTTCGACGAGGAAGAAGTCGAGCCGGTCGTCCTCCCGTCCCGCATCCCCAACCTGCTGGTCAACGGCAGCAACGGCATCGCGGTCGGTATGGCGACCTCCATTCCCCCGCACAACCTCGGGGAGGTCATCGACGCGTGCGTCCTGATGATCGAAGAGGAGGAAGAGTGCACCATCGACGACCTGATGAAGTGCATCAAAGGACCGGACTTCCCGACCGGCGCCATCATCACGGGCAAGGCGGGATTCCGCGAGGCATACCGCACCGGCATCGGCAAGGTGACGGTCCGCGCCAAGTCGGAGATCGAGGAGACCAAGAAAGGGCGATTCCAGATCGTCGTCACCGAGATCCCCTACATGGTCAACAAAGCGCGCCTCATCAGCAAGATCGCGGAACTCATGAAGGAGAACAAGCTCGACGGCATCTCCGATATCCGCGACGAGTCCTCCCGCGAGGGCATGCGTATCGTCATCGAGCTGAAGAGGGACGCCAACCCGCAGATCACGCTCAACAGACTGTACAAACACACCCAGATGCAGGACAACTTCTCCATGATCATGATCGCACTGGTCGACGGAGAACCCCGCACACTCAATCTGTATGAGATCCTCCACGAGTACCTCAAGCACCAGAAAGAGGTCATGACCCGCCGGACGCAGTACGACCTGAAGAAGGCGGAGGCGAGAGCTCATATTGTAGAAGGCTTGAGAATCGCGCTGGACAACATCGACGAGGTCATCAAGACCATCCGCGAGAGCTACGACAACGCCAAAGAGCGCCTGATGGAACGCTTCGGTCTGTCCGAACTGCAGGCGCAGGCGATCCTCGATATGCGTCTTGCCAGACTGCAGGGTCTTGAGCGCGACAAGCTGGAAGACGAGTACCTCGATCTGATCCAGAAGATCGCGTACTACAAGGAACTGCTCGGCAACGAGCGTCTGCTCATGGGCGTCGTCCGCGACGAGATGCTCGAGATCAAAGAGAAGTGGGCTGACGAGCGCCGCACCGAGATCGTGGCCGCAGTCGATGAGTTCGACGAAGCGGACCTGATCGAAGAGGAGCAGGTGGCGGTCACCCTGACACACCTCGGCTACATCAAGCGCATCCCGGCGGATACGTACAAGACGCAGAAGAGAGGCGGCAAGGGCATCACAGGGCTCACGACCAGGGAGAACGACTTCGTCACCAACCTGATCATGACCAGCACCCACCAGAATCTGGCGTTCTTCACCAACTACGGCAAGGCGTACCGGATCAAGGCGTACGAGATCCCCGAAGCGACGCGCACCGCAAAGGGCACACCGGCGGTCAACTTCCTCAACCTCATGCAGCGTGAGCGCATCAACGCGGTCATGCCGATCGATGAGAATGATGAGAACAACTACCTGCTCGCAGTGACCAAGCGCGGCACGATCAAGAAGACGGCCATCTCCGAGTTCAACACCCAGAGAAAGACCGGCCTCATCGCGATCACGCTCCGCGACGGCGACGAACTGGTCAGCATCCAGCAGACCACCGGTGACGACATCGTCACCATCGTCACCCGCAACGGCAAGTGCATCTCCTTCCATGAGAAGGATGTCCGCCCGATGGGCCGCACCGCGACCGGCGTCAGGGCCATCAAGCTCGAGGATGACGACGAGGTCGTCAGCATGTGCCTCGGCCAGCCCGGCGTCAAACTGCTGGCGGTCACCGAAAAGGGATTTGGCAAGCGCACGCCGATCGAGGATTACAAAGTCCAGGCCAGAGGCGGCAAGGGCCTGCTGACCTACGACAAGGCGAAGTTCAAGAAGACCGGCAAACTGGTCGGCGCGATGGTCGTCGATGACGATGATGAACTGCTGATGATCAACAGCAACGGCATCATCATCCGCATCAAGGCGAGTGATGTCAGCGTGCTCGGCCGCGCGACGCAGGGCGTCAAGATCATGAAGGTCGAAGAAGGCAATGCCATCATCTCCATGGCCAAGGTGGTCAAGGAAGAGGAAGACAAAGACGACGGCCAGATCTCCATGGACATCAAGCCTGAAAAATGATAGTATAGCAAGCAACCCGTCGGAAGCGCCGGCGGGTTGTTTCAGGAATAGCAGGACATCAAATATGAAAAAAGAAAGAGTATTTTCCGGCGTGCAGCCCACAGGCAACATCCATCTCGGCAACTACCTCGGCGCGCTCAAGCAGTTCGTCGAATTGCAGGATGAGGCCGAATGCATCTACTGCGTTGTCGACATGCACGCCATCACCGTGCCGCAGGATCCGAAGGAACTGCGCGAGCACGTGCTGGACGTCGCGTCGTTGTACATGGCGGTCGGTCTCGATCCGAAAAAGTCGATCATCTTCGTACAGTCGGAGGTTTCCGGCCATGCGGAACTCGGCTGGATCCTCAACTGCAGTTCGTACACGGGCGAGCTTTCCCGCATGACGCAGTTCAAGGCGAAGAACAAGGGCAGAGAATCCGCACCGACCGGGCTGTTCACCTATCCGGTCCTGATGGCGGCGGACATCCTGCTGTACGACACCAATGTCGTGCCGGTCGGCAACGACCAGAAGCAGCACATCGAACTGTGCCGCGATCTCGCGATCCGCGTCAACCACCGCTTCCCCGACACTTTCGTCGTGCCGGAAGGCCGGTTCATGAAGGCGGGCGCGCGCATCATGGCGCTGGATGAGCCGACGAACAAGATGAGCAAGAGCGCGGAGAACATCCACTCCCGCATCTCCCTGCTCGACACCGACGCGAAGATCAAGAAGTCGATCATGCGCGCCACGACCGACAGCGATATGACGATCCGGTTCGATCCGGAAAACAAGCCGGGCGTCAGCAACCTGCTGACGATCTACAGCGCGCTGTCCGGCGAGAGCATTCCGGATCTGGAGGCGAAATTTGACGGCGCCGGCTACGGCGATCTCAAGAAATCGCTCGTTACCGTGACCCAGGAAGCGCTTACGCCGATCCGCGACCGCTACGAGCAGATCCGCTACTCGTCGGAACTGCAGGACATCCTGTCCGACGGCGCTGCCCGCGCGAACGCTTTGGCAGAGCCTGTTCTTGCGCGTGTCAAGGACCACTTCGGCATCGGCCGCGCGAGATAACAGCAGCGGCCGCAGTATGACAGGGGTATAATGGCAACTTTATTCCTATATCTCGGCATCACAATTATCGGGTACTTTATCGGAGCCGGCGCGCGCAAGCACGCCGGCGGCTTTGCAATGTCCTTCTATCCATGGGTCGGCAGACTGGAGATGCTCTCGGTCGCGGTCCTGGTGTTCATCATCGGCGGCCGCATCGGCGCCAGCGAGGAGATCATCCGCTCGCTTGGAACGATCGGGCTGAAAGCGTTCGCCTATACGCTGATCATCATGGCGGCAGCCGTGGCGTCGTTCGCTGTGGTGCGGCGGCTGCTTGGATTTGACCGGTACGGCAGGCGGGGTACGCAGGAGACAGGACCGGAAAAAGCGGGTGCGGAGGAGGCGTCAACGCCGCGTATCAACAAGTTCACGGTGCTCATCGTCGGATTCGTGGCGGCAGGCATCCTGTCGGGGTATTTGTTCCTTCCCGATGCGCTGCTTGCAAAATCAGGGCCAACGCTCACGGTCTGCCTCTGCATTCTGCTCCTGATGATCGGCATCGACCTCGGTGTAGAAGGAACGATCGGTGCGAATTTCCGCAGCGCGGGCTGGCGGGTGCTGGTGTTCCCGTTCGTTTCGATCCTTTCCATGGCGGCTGGGGCAGCGGTGGCGGCACCGCTGCTTTCTCTGACGCTGAAGGATTCGCTGTGCATCGGGGCGGGGTTTGGCTGGTACACGCTGGCGCCGGCGATGCTGGCGGAGTATTCGGCGGAAGTGAGCGCGCTGTCGTTCCTGCACAATGTTTTCCGGGAAGTCTTCGGACTGTTGTTTATCCCGCTCGTGGCGGCAAGGGTCGGCTATATCGAGAGTTACGCGGTGCCCGGCTCGCCGGCCATGGACGTCTGCATGCCGGTCGTGGAGCAGGCGGCGGGCAGTACAGTCGCAGTCTATTCGTTCATCAACGGCGCGATCCTGTCTGCATCTGTGCCGGTTCTGGTCAGCCTCTTCATGGGTCTGTAGGGCGGCGCGGCGCCGCAAAGGGCGGAGCCGCAGAAGGGTGTCGCAGAACGGCGATCAACAATGCATTATTGCGAAAATGCCTGTCGCGTTGACAGGCATTTTTCCGTTCAGATACAATGGTCTGGCAGGCGAAAAGTCTGCTCCGCAGCGCAAAGTGGCACTTATCCATTGACATCAGCAGGCGCGGCGGAAAATGTATTCCATGCTAGGGGAGCTTTTGCTGAGAGGCGGCAAAGCGAAGAGCCGGAGACAGGTCCGGCGGCGCGCAGTGCTGCATACCCTCCAACCTGATCCGGGTAATGCCGGCGTAGGGAAAGCGAACATGGACGAAGTATAATGGCACACGCCCGGACAGCCGGCTGGTTTTCTGATCATACCGGTGGGCAACGGGTGAACCAACGACGGCTACGAAGTAAGGCAGCGGCTCGGCGGAGCGATTATCATAACGTCCAACACTCCCCTCCTGTAGAAAAGGAGGTTTTTTTATGACCGGAGAAAAATTACAGGCATTCGTAGAGTCAACGGCAGGACAGGTCATCATCGTAGCTGTGATCGTAGCGTTGTTCCTGCTCATCCTCATTTCGGGGAAAAAGAAAAAGACCGACACCAAGACGATGGCCGTCTGCGCGCTGCTGACAGCGATGGCGATCGCGCTCAGCTACATCACGCTGTTCCGCATGCCGCAGGGCGGCAGCATTACGCTGTTCTCTATGGTACCGATCGTGCTGGCGGGCTACTTCTACGGCACGCGCCGCGGCCTGATGGTCGGCGCTGCGGTCGGCCTGCTCAATCTGCTGTTCGGCCCGTACGTCATTCACCCTGTGCAGATGCTGCTTGATTACCCGATCGCGTTCGGTGCGCTGGCGCTTGGTGCACCGCTGCGTGACAAGTGCGGCAAGCTGTCCCTGACCGTCACCTATCTCGTCGGCGTCCTCGGCCGTTATGTCTGTGCGGTCCTGTCCGGCGTGATCTTCTTCGGCGCGTATGCACCGGAGAACTTCAGCGCTCTGACCTGGTCGCTGTGGTACAACCTGACCTACCTCGCTGTGGAAGGCGTCATCACCGTAGTCCTGCTCAACGTGCCGCAGATCCGCAGCATGTTCGAACGCATCCGCGACCAGGCGATCGCGGAGAACTGAGCCGGGAGCCGTCGATCGCGGAGAACTGAGCCGGGAGCCATCGATCGCGGAGAACTGAGCCGGAACCGGCGGTCGCGGAGAATTCGAAGACAGTCATTTCAATGCGGATGCAACGCGAAAAGAAGGATCGCCGGTAAGGCGGTCCTTTTTTTCCGGACGGTTATTTTAATGGGTCCGGGACAGTCCTGCCTGCCGCATGACCGCTTTGATCTGCGCATGGGTCAGCGGGCGGGCAGCGGATTCCATTGTAAAGAACACATCCCGGCCGAGGCGGTATCCACTGTCTGCGTACGTCTGCAGGCGGTGCAGGTTTTTCATTGCGTACTCCGGGTCGTCCATCCTGCCAAAGTGTTCGATGATGACAAGGCGATGCTCCCGCGGATGCAAAACGACGAAGTCTGCGTAGATCACGCGTCTGTTTTGCAGGCGGATCTCGCTGTCGTAACGAAACAGCGCGCCTGCTTCCGTCAGGTCATCATCCCAGAACACCTCGCTCTTTGATCTCACCAGCCGCCCGGACCGTGTTTGAAAGCGCAGATGCTCCGGGAAGAAGGGGTTGGTTTTGTAGTGTCCTTCCAATGTGTCGCGGATCCATTTGCCGGCGTTGAGCTGTCCCGGCAGGAAATCCCGGTCAGGCAGCGGGAAAGGATCTTTGCCGGTCAACGCTCCTGCGTACTTTTCCGGCTCATACACTTCGAGGACTTTCAAAGCGCTGCGAATCGCCCGGACGTTTTTCCGAAGGATGCGCCGGCCGTGGATCACGACCCGCTTCTCGCGCAGCTGGCAGATCAGCCGCGCGCCTTCCTTGGTGGCGGGCGGGATACTGCGCTGCGTATGGGCGCCGTTTTTGAAAAAGTTGAGCGAGTAGTAGATTTGCTCATCCCGCATAAAATCCGCCAAAAGTCCGGCATCATACGATTCGTGCAGCTGATCGAACAGCGAGAGCGTTTTCTCGTACGCGCCGCATAAAGCATCCAGCTCTTCAAATAATTCCTGCTGTAACATAGGTGTCCTTTCGTGCGATTCCGTCGATGGTTCGTAAAGAGCTTTTCAAAAATACCATATATTTCCAAATACTGCAAGTGTGTGCGTGAAAATGATGAAAACGACTATTTTCACCGAAAAAAACCGACGTTTCTGGCCATGTTCGGCGAGAATCGTCGCTCAAACGTAATGAAGAGGTTAAAAGCGTTGAAATTTTTTGGTGAAAATGCTGCAAATACATATTTTACGCACATGATAGGGATAGACACTGAAAAAGCACAGGTGCTGCCCTGTGCTTTTGTGAATTTAGTGGTAATGTGCTTGCTTTTCGATATGGAATCGCTGCTCGATGGACCCGGCGGCAGGCTATGCAGCAGCGGAGTCTCGGCGGCAGGCTATGCAGACTCGGTTTCCGCAGCCGCCTCCTTTGCCGCAGCCGTCTCCTTTGCCGCGGCGGCTTCTTCTGCGGCGATCTCGGATGGATCGCGCGGCACAGGCGTACCCATGCGTTCACACAGTTTGGTCAGGCCGTCAAAGACGATCTTTTGGACCTTGCCGGTCAGCGCTTTTTCCTCCTGCCGGGAGATGCCGGCTGTCTCGATCGCCGGATGGATGATCACGCCGACCGGACACTTGCCGCGGAAGACTTCCGTGGTTTCAAAGCATTCATAGGAACCGTTGATGCTGATCGGGATGATCGGCACACCGGGCTTGGTCGCCAGCTTGATCGAGCCGGCTTTGAACTCCGCCATCTGCGAACATTTGGCACGGGTGCCTTCCGGGAAGATCAGCAGGGAGAAGCCTTCTTTGATGAGACCAACGCCTTCGGAGATCGCACGCAGCGCGGCGCGCGGGTCCTCGCGTTTGATCAGGACGCTGCGGATGCGGCGCATCCAGGTACCATAGATCGGGACCTGTTTCAGGTTTTCGCGGGCGACGAACGCGAACTGCACGGTGTCGAGCACAGCGCAGAGCACCGGGATATCCGCAAAACTCTGGTGATTGCAGATGTAGACGACCGGACCTTCAGCAGGCAGATTCTCTTTGCCTTCCACCGAGATGTCGATGTCAAAGCTCTTCATCAGGTGGTTGCCCCATTTTATAGTGGCGCCGAGGATCGCCTCGCGTTCGGCTTCCCTGTCACCGGACTCACGGGCGCTGTCGATCTGCCCTTTGAGCGTGTGCAGCCCCGGCAGGGAGCCGAGGATCTTGACGAGGGCAGGGAGATTTTTGACGACGTTCATAAAAATGATCCTTCCTGTTTCGCGGAAGCAAAGGCGATTCCGGCGAAAAAATGTATACTACTTGTATAATATACCATTTTGTCACTTGGTTTGCCACATGGTATAATGCAGCGGAAGGCGCGGAGACCGCGATGCAGAAGATGTAGCCGGCTGCGCCTCTGCGATGATACAGTCCCCGGCCGCCGCCAGGGCGGTCTTACGAAATAAGGAGGAAAAGAATATGTTCATGCTCACTATCAACTACGTGCCCGGCGCCAACATCCAGGCACTCGGCCTCTGCAAAGGCAATGTCGTCCAGTCCAAGCACCTCGGCAAGGACTTCATGGCGGGAATGAAAAACCTCGTCGGCGGCGAGATCGAAAGCTATACGGAGATGCTCGTCGAGGCCAGAGAGATCGCGACCAAGCGCATGCTGGACAACGCTGCGGCGATGGGTGCGGACGGCGTCATCGATGTCAAGTATTCTTCGGCAGCGATCATGCAGGGGGCGGCGGAGATCGTCGCTTACGGAACCGCAGTCAAGATCGTCCCGGTGCAGAAATAGGCGAAAGCTGGCAGGGAACCGAGCGCTGAAGGCAGCTGCCCCGGACACGAAAGAAAAAAATGCAGAGAGAACACACCTATAAAAAATATCTGCCGGCGATCATTACGGCGGCGGTGCTCTATACGCTGTTTGTCATACTGTCGTTCCAGACAGCGGGCGGCATGTATGACGCATTCGACAGGCAGCTTGAGCAGATCGTCTACAGCTGGCGCACACCGGCGCTGAATACATTTGTCGAACTCATCACGACCTGCGGCAACACTGCGTCGATCATCTGCCTGATCCTGCTGCTGCTGGCGCTGCCGAAGACCCGGTACCGGTACGGACTGCCGGTCTTTACAGCTGCCATTCTGACGACACTGATCAAGGTCGTCGTCAAGGAGACCGTCGAACGGCCCCGGCCGGATGAGATCTACCGCCTCATCGAGGAGACCGGCTGGTCTTTCCCGAGCGGACATACGATCACTTCGATCGCGGTGTACGGACTGCTCGCGTGGCTGATCTGGTATTACCATAAAAGAGATACGATGCATGCGCTCCCCAATGGAGCGGCCGGTGCCGAAGCGGCAGCGATGCGGACACTGTGGAGAAAACCCGTGGTGGCGCTTTTGTGCGCATTCCTCGCTGTTGCGATCGGGCTGTCCCGGATCTATGTGGGCGTGCATCACCCGACCGATGTGCTGGGCGGCTGGCTCGCCGGGGTTGCGACCGGCCTTCTGATCGGCATGACGGTCGTGCAGATGGTGAACAGCGGAAGGGCTGCTGATCTCGAACTTGCGGCAGCGCGCAGAATGCATGCGAAGCCGGGCGAAGCGGAACCTGCAGCAGAAAGCGAAGCAGCGCGCAACGCAGGAAGCGCAGCGGAACCCGCAGCAGAACCCGCAGCAGAACAGAACGAAACGGAAACGATAGAATGAAAAAACCCCTTTATCCGGCTGTCATCTTCGATATGGACGGGACGATCCTGGACACGCTGGAAGATCTGGCCGACAGCGTCAATCATGTGCTGACAGAGCGCGGCTATCCGCCGCGTTCTTTGGATGAGGTGCGCATGCTGATCGGCTACGGCGTCCGCAATCTCATGGCAGGTGCGCTGCCGGAAGAAGTCCTTGCGTCCCTGCCGGATGAAGCGGGACGCGAATCGCTGATCGACGAAGTCTGCGCGGACATGCGGGAGTGGTACAAGGCGCACGCGGATATCAAAACAAAAGCCTACGAAGGGATACCGGAACTGTTGCTGGCGCTTAGGGAAGCGGGCGTCCGGACG
>JAWRJC010000069.1:0-7015 GCA_040307715.1 Clostridiales bacterium
GTTCCACACCGGCGACTTCAAGATCGACTACACGCCGGTGGACGGCGAGCCGATCGATCTGGCCGCTTTTGCGGACGTCGGCAACAAGGGGGTCCTGCTTCTGATGGCGGACAGTACGAACGCGACGCGTCCAGGCTACACCAAGTCCGAAAAGCTTGTCGGTTCCACGCTGGAGGGTATCATCCGCCGCTCCAATGCGCGGATCATCATCGCGACGTTCTCCTCGAACGTACACCGGATCCAGAAGATCATCGATCACGCGGCGGCCAACCACCGCAAAGTGGCGATCTCAGGCCGCAGTATGGAAAAAGTCGTCAGTCTGGCGATAGAGCTCGGTTACATCAAAGTGCCGGACGGGGTGCTCATCGATCTGTTCGATGCCAGACGCATTCCCGACCAGAATTTGATCATCGTCACCACCGGGAGCCAGGGCGAGCCGATGAGCGCGCTTTCCCGTATGGCGAACAACACGCACCGGGCGATCCAGATCAAGCAGGGTGACCAGATCATCCTGTCGTCGAGTCCCATCCCCGGCAATGAAAAACTGATCAGCAATGTCATCAACCGCCTGTACGAGAAGGGGGCGGAGGTCATCTACTCGGATATCGCCGAAACGCACGTGTCCGGCCATGCCTGTGCGGAGGAACTCAAGCTGGTGCATTCTCTGATCCGGCCGAAATTCTTTATGCCGGTGCACGGCGAAGTCCGTCATCTGCGCGCGCATGAAGAGATCGCGAAAGACCTCGGGATGCCGGCGGAAAACATCTTCAAACTGGAGAACGGGGATTGCCTGCATCTGACAGAAGAAACAGCAGTGCTTGAGAAGCATTACTGTTCCGCCGGCGATGTCATGGTCGACGGACTGGGCGTCGGGGATGTCGGCAATGCGGTTCTGCGCGACCGCAGACTGCTGTCCGAGGCCGGTCTGATCCTGGTGGTCGCCTCGATCGAAGAAGACACAAATGCGATCATTTCGGGCCCCGATCTTATTTCCCGCGGATTTGTCTATGTCAAGGACCACGGCGATCTGATGGGGGAGGCCCAGAAGGTCGCGGCGGACGCACTGGCGAAGTTCGACGGCCGCAGAGATGTGGAATGGGCAGTGATGAAGAACGCACTGCGGGATGAACTGAAGAAGTTCATCTACATGCGCACCGGCAGACATCCGGTCATCCTGCCTGTCTTTATGGAAGTCTGATACTGCAAGCTGCAGGAGCCTGCAGCAGGAAGGAGCAAATAATGAACGTTTATGATGAAGCCCACAACCTGGAGAGAGCCATCCGTGAATCGCAGGAATTCAAGGAATTCGATGCGGCCAGAACGAAAGTCAAGGCCAATCCCGACCTCGACAACATGCTGAAGGACTTCGCCGAAAAGCAGATCGCGATCCAGGCGAAGCAGATGATGGGCGAAGAAGTCGGTCCGGAAGCCATGGAAGCGGTCCAGAAACTCTACGGTATCATCGCCAGCGATCCGCTTGCCGCGGAGTATCTGCAGACGCAGATGCGTTTCACCATCATGATGCAGGATGTCTACAAGATCCTCGGTGAAACAGCCGGTCTGGGAATGGAGTAAGAATCGGAGAAGGAAAAAATATGTCTGTGCGGCGAAGTCACGCCGGCGCGGGCGTATCGCTGCGCACAGCGGGCGCAGATGCAGCAGCGCGCGTGGCTGACAGCCGCACAAAGCGATTCCTTGTCATAGACTTGTTAAGACAACCGATATTTGGTATAATAAGCGCCGGAAATCAACGATTTCCCCGCGTAAAATCGTTTACAGTATTGCAACAGCAAAGAATGGAGTTAGATTATGATCAGTGCAGGTGATTTCAGAAAAGGTATGACGTTCCAGATCGACGGTGTTCCGCATGTCGTGCTTGATTTCCAGCATGTCAAGCCGGGTAAAGGTGCTGCTTTCGTCCGCACCAAGTATAAGAACATCCTGACCGGCGCGATCCGTGAGGATGCGTTCAACCCGTCGGACAAGTTCGCCAAGGCCATCATCGAGACCAAGCACATGACCTATTCCTACAACGACGGCGACCTCTATTACTTCATGGACGGCGAGACGTTCGAACTGATCCCGGTCGGCAAGGAGATGGTCGAAGACGCCATCAAGTTCCTCAGAGAGAACGATGAAGCGACCCTCAAGTTCTATGACAACAGACCGTTCCTCGTCGAAGCGCCGAACTTTGTTGACCTGAAGGTCATCGAGACGGAGCCGGGTGTCAAGGGCGACACCGCGACGAACGTTCAGAAGCAGGCAGTCGTTGAGACAGGCGCGACCGTCATGGTGCCCATCTTCATCGAAGAAGGCGAGACGATCCAGATCGACACCCGCAGCGGAGAATACCTCGGCCGCTCCAAGTAAGCGTGTCGGAAAAGGGGATCTCCGGAGATGGACGACTACCACAGTAGCCGTATGAAGGCGGAAGAATAAGAAACCACGGGACCATGAGAGCATGCCGCGAATGGGTGCGGCGGGCTCTGATGGTTCCTTGCGCTATAATGGAGAATACCAATGGAGAAGAATAACAAGAAGAAAGGAGCGGGACTGAAGATCCTGATCGCGGTCCTCGTGATCGCAGTCGCCGGCACAGGCGGCGCGCTGCTGTACAACGGGCATGCTGTCAGCGCCGTGGATCCTTCCGATGAGACTCCGGTCTATGTAGAGATCCCGGAAGGCAGCTATACAGCGTCTATCGCCGGTATCCTGGAGGATGCAGGGGTGATCCGTAATGCTACGGTCTTCCGGATCCAGAGCAAACTCCGTCATAAGGACGGTCAGTACGTGGCCGGCACCTATGAGTTCACCAAAGCGATGACAATGACACAGATCATGGATAAGATCGCAAGCGGGGAGACGACAGGACTCAAGTTCCAGATCCTCGACGGACAGACCATCGATAAAGTGGCGGAACAGCTTGTGAAGGAAGGGGTCGTCGATGAGGCGGACTTCTACCATGAGGTGGAGAACGGGACGTTCGATTATCCCTTCATGAGCATGCTGCCGGAAGGCCCGACGAGGCTGGAAGGCTTTCTGTATCCGGACACCTATACATTGCCGCTCGATGCGACGGCGCACGATATCATCGACGCGATGCTGCAGGGGTTTGACAATCACATGAACGAGGAAGGCATCTACGATGCGGTCGCGGCAAGCGGCATGGATCTGTATACGGTCATCACCAAGGCGTCGATCATCCAGCGGGAGGCAGGTGCGGCGGAGGAGATGCCCAATGTTGCCAGTGTTATCGACAACCGTCTCAAGATCGGGATGCCTCTGCAGATGGACAGCATCATCGCGTATATCCAGAAAGAAGATAAGATCAGAGCGACTTACTCGGACATCGCGGTCGAGTCGGATTACAATCCGTATACCAACTACGGACTGCCGCCCGGACCGATCTGCACGCCCGGCATCGACGCGATCCGCGCAGCCCTGTCCCCGGCGCAGACCGATTATCTGTACTTTGTAGCCAGCCCGGAAATGGACGGCACCAACCGGTATTCCGAGACATATGAGCAGTTCCTGAAGGACAAGGCGGACTTTGACGAAGCTTACGAGAAGTACATCCAGGAACACCCGGATCAGGAGTAGCGGATGCGGGACGATCTTATCTGGCTTCGCGGTGTCTGTGAACGGCGCGGTGTTCCGCTGATCCGCAGGGATACCGAAGAGGTGATCCGGAATGTGCTCGCGGCATGCAAGCCCGCCCGGATCCTTGAGATCGGGACGGCACTTGGCTATTCCGCCTGCCTGATGGCAAGCATACTGCCGGAAGCCTCGGTCACGACGATCGAGATCTACGACCGGAGCTATTACGACGCCAAGGAGGCGATCGCCCGGCTCGGGCTGTCAGACCGGATCGAACAGCGGCTGGGCGATGCGGCTGACGTGCTGCCGGTCCTTGCCGCGGAAGGACGCCGGTTTGATCTTGCGTTCATCGATGCTGCGAAGAGCCATTACAGAGTATATTTTGAAGGTGCACTATCCATGATGGAGTCCGGTGGCGTCATTCTCTGTGACAACCTGATGCTCGGTGCCACACTGGAGGAACCCGGCAAAAACGATCGGCGGCACAGGACGAGCGCCAGACAGATGGAGCGGTTCATTGAAGAACTGCGGCAGGACAGCCGTGTTGCAACGGCCTTTTACGAGTGCGGAGACGGCCTCTCGGTGAGCCGGATCCGATGACACACAGACATAACTGACAGCAATGAAACTGGAATTACTGGCCCCTGCGGGGGACATTGAAAAACTGAAGACCGCCGTGCTGTACGGTGCGGATGCCGTTTATTTCGGCGGCGAAGCCTTCAGCCTGCGCAGCGGCGCAGGCAACTTCAGCACGGAAGAGATGCGGGAAGGCGTGGCATTCGCGCATGCGCACGGTGTGCGCTGTTACCTGACTCTAAATATTTATCCGCACAATGAGGATATTGGCCCGATGGAACGGTTCCTTGAGGAGATCCGGGACATCCCGGTCGATGCCTTCCTGGTGTCCGATCCGGGTGCGATGATGGTGCTGCGGGAGCACATCCCGGAGGCGGCTGTCCATCTGTCTACGCAGGCGAACATGACCAACTACAGGACGGCGCAGTTCTGGTACGCACAGGGCGTGCGGCGTGTCGTGACAGCCCGGGAGATGTCGGTCGCCGAGATCGCGGAGATGAAACGGCATCTGCCGCAGGATATGGAGATCGAAGCCTTTGTGCACGGCGCAATGTGCGTTTCTTATTCAGGGAGATGCCTGCTAAGCAACTTCATGACCGGGCGGGACGCCAACCGCGGTGAATGCGCGCATCCCTGCAGATGGAAATACGCGCTCGTCGAGGAACAGCGCCCCGGTGTATACTGGCCGGTAGAGGAGGATGCCCGCGGCAGCTATATCATGAACTCCGGTGACCTCTGCATGATCCGGCATATCCCCGCGCTGGTGCAAGCAGGTGTGACGAGCTTCAAGATCGAAGGCCGGATGAAGAGTATCTTCTATCTGGCAACGGTCGTTGCGCAGTACCGCAAAGCCATCGATGCGGCGCAGCGGCTCCTCTCCGGGGAACCGGCGGATGGCCGCAGCGGATGCTCCTCCTATGAAGCGCTCGCGGAACAATGGCTCGCCGAGCTCGGCAAAGTCAGCCACAGGACGTTTACGACGGGGTTTTACTTCGGCAAACCGGATGCATCCTCCCATAACTATGAAACCAGCGCCTATGTGCGCGATTATACGTTCGTCGGCCTCGTGCTCTCCTATGACACAGGGACCGGGGAAGCGCTGGTGGAGCAGCGCAACAAAATGACCGCGGGGGAACAGATCGAAGTCTTCGGACCGGAAGGAGAGGCATTCACCCAGACAATCGGGGGAATGAGAGACGCGGAAAGCGGCGAAGCGGTCGATACCGCACCGCACCCGCAGCAGCACCTTCTGATCCCCATGGACTGTCCGGTGTATCCCGGGGCGATGCTGCGCCGGGCAAAGTAAACGGACGGAAACAACAAAAACCAAGTGACGGAGTGAAAGAAAGGAATCGCTATGGACCTGACACAGGACCCTCTGATATTAGCCATTGAGATCATCGTTGTCATCGCGCTGCTGGTGATGCTGGCGCTGCTGAATGCGGCGGATAAGGCCATCGACGCCTGCGGCTGGACAGCGGTCAGACAGCTTGCCGACGACGGCGACAAGCGCGCGAAGCGCCTGCTGCTGATCTTCAACAAACCCTCCAATTACATGGCGGCGGCCAAGATCCTCATGGTCTTCTGCAGTACCGTCGCGGGAGCGCTTCTTATGATGCGGCTCTTTGCAAAGTACGCGGCGGATGAAAACGGGATGTTCATGCAGGGGCGCGGCCTGGTGGTCCTCCTGATCGCGGCGGCGGTCTATGCGGTCGTGCTCGTATCGTTTGTCATTATCCTGCCGCGGCAGCTCGCGCAGAGGGAACCCGAAAAGACTGCTCTGGCGCTGTCAGGATACGCGCTGTTCTTCTCGCGTCTTTGCAGACCGTTCGTGGTGCTGGACAGAGGACTTGCCGGCGGGATCCTGAAGATGCTCGGCAAGGGCGGTTACGAAGAGGAAGATGAGTTCTCGGAAGACGAGGTCATGACGATGCTCGAAGTCGGGCAGGAGACCGGTGTCCTCAAGGAGGAAGGCCGGAAGATGATCGACTCCATCTTCGCGTTCGACGACAAACTTGCCTACGAGATCATGACGCCCCGTACGGACGTCTTCATGATCGACATCAACGATGAGCCCTCGGAATACGAGGATGAACTCATGCAGCTGACCTACACGCGCGTTCCCGTCTACGAGGACGACAGCGACAATATCATCGGGATCCTCAACATCAAGGACTACCTGATCAAAGCCAGGGAAAACGGATTTGACAAGGTGAACATCCGTGAGATCCTGCGCAAGCCGTTCTTCGTACCGGACACAAAGAACATCGACAGCCTGTTCTACGAGCTCCAGAAAACCAAGCAGCACATTGCCGTCCTGATCGATGAATACGGCGGGTTTGCGGGTATCGTTACGATGGAGGACATCATCGAGGAAGTCATGGGTGAGATCGATGACGAATACGATGAGGAAGAACCGGAAATCAAGAAAGTTAACTATAATACTTATATCGTAGAAGGCGACATGGACCTTGATGACCTGAACGAGGTCATCGGCTCGGACTTCGAATCGGATTACAGTGAGACGATCGGCGGCTTCCTGCTCGACATGCTCGGGGAGATCCCGGATGACGGCGAGGAGAGGGAGATCCGCTTTGACCGTTATATCTGCCTGATTGAAGAGATCCGCGACCGCCGTATCGAACGGATCCGTCTGACGATCCGCGATGAGGAGGATCTGGCGCGCGAAGCGAAAGAAAAGGAAGAGGAATAGCTGTCTTGGAGCAGAAAAGAGTCGCATTCCACACGCTGGGATGCCGTGTCAACCAATATGAAACAGAAGCTATGAAGCGCCTCTTTGAGGAACGCGGCTATACCGTCGTCGGCGAGGAAGACCCCGCCG
>JAWRJC010000070.1:0-5495 GCA_040307715.1 Clostridiales bacterium
CGCTACAGAGTCGGAAGGCTACCGGCTCCGTTTCGTCATGATCGACGGTGCAGTCCGCTTTGGATCCGGACAGTACGAAAACTTCGTCCAGTGAACGCTACCGCTTTGCCGGCAGCATCCAGCAAATCCAGTAAAAGGCTCTGCGCAGCAATGTATCTCCCCCGTCCCGCAGATCGATCGGGTCGGCTTTTTCGCGTACATGGAACAGATCGAGCAACGGCGTTTTTTTCCGCGAACGACAATAGGCTGCCGCCCGGGCATGAAAATACAATTCACCGGCGAGCGCTCTTTCCGACATTTCTTCAATATACCCATCTGCGAGTAACCGCCGCGCTTCGGCGAGTGCGCCATTCTTTGTGAGCAGCTCTTCCCGCACAGGCAGGCTGGCGATCTTTCGCGGTGGCGCTTTCCGGGGGAGCCCTTCACACGGTGGTTGACAGGTCCGGTATTCCAGCTCATCTTCCATTGTCAACTGCCCGGCCTTTTCATAACGCACGAACGCCTTGCGGCAGACAGCCAGATACATTCCGCACTTCTCCATGACCCGCCGTGACGCCGCATTCCCCGGATGGCACAGACCATAGACCTCACCGGTCTTTAAGGTATCAAAACAACAGGCAAGGAGCGCCTGTGCGATCTCCGTCGCATAGCCCTTTCCCCAGACCTCCTGTACGAGCAGCCAGCCGATCATGGCACGGCTTCCCTCTTCAGGTGTGTCAAGCAGGATATGACAGCGGCCTATCTTTTCCCCGTCCCTTTCCACAACGTATTCCCGGCTCAGCAGCGGCGTTTTCCGCCAATCTTCAACGGCACGCAAAAGATGCGCCTCTGACACCGCCGGCGATTCGGTGTCAAATGGTGTGTAACGCATCACCTCCGCATCACCGTAAAGACGGTGCAGGATATCGAAGTCATCTTCTTCGAACGGCCGGAGGAGGAGTCTTTCTGTCGTTATGATCCGATCGTGTCCCATGGGGTTCCCTTTCTTTTCACATTTCTATCCTACACATCCGGCGCCTGGCAGGCAAGCAGATGCGGTTCCTTGACTTGCCATATCCTCTCTGCTATCATGGCTGAGGATACGATATAAAGAAAGGAACACGGCCACGCAGCCGTGATGGTGTGAGAACAGAGAGATGATTAAGAAAAGGCACTGACTTACAACAAACAAATTGACATCCGCGATTCCTTGCGGCCTTGTCTTTGTATGTCTGCTTCAGTCCCTTTGCGTGATCACCATTCCCCCGCCGTCTGCCCGTCAGCCGGGTGCCCAGGCCCGCCATATGCAGGCCATGGACAGACTCCAGAAATGATCACTTGCGGCACCTGTCCGGACATACGGACAGATGCCTTTTTCATTCGGAGAAACACCATGCAAGATCATTCTACTGACAACACACAAACAAACAGCACACCGTCTGCACAGGGCGGGTCCGCACTCTGGACCCGCGACTTCACGATCATCACCGTCGGCAGCGTCATCTCCATGCTCGGCAATGCCCTGTCCGGCTTTGCCATGAGTCTTATGGTGCTTGATATTTCCAAGTCAACGCTGCTGTACGCGATCTACCTGATGATGTATACCGGACCGCAGCTGATCATGCCCCTTCTTTCCGGGGCGATCCTCGACCGGGTCTCGCGCAAGAAAACGATCTACACGCTGGACTTCATCTCAGCGGGGCTTTATGTGATCATGGCGGGCGTTCTGGCGACCGGCTGGTTCTCGTTCCCGCTTTTTGCCGCGTACTGCTTCCTGCTCGGCTCGATCGAGAGCATCTACCAGGTGGCTTACCAGAGTTTTTATCCGCTGCTCATCACCGATGGCAATTATCAGAAAGCCTACTCGATCGCCAGCGTGCTGGAGACAATGACCGCTTTTATGGTCCCGGTCTCCACCTTCCTGTACAAACTGGTCGGCCTGTCCCCTCTGCTGATCGCCAACGCCGTCTGCTTCTTCGCGGCAGCAGTCATGGAAACGCAGATCCGTCACGAGGAGGCATACATCGAAACGCAGAAAGAAACCGCCTTGAAAGATGCCGGCCGTTTTCAGCAGCTCACAGCGGATATGAAAGAAGGCTTTGCCTATCTGAAAGTGGAAAAAGGGCTGATGGCGGTCGTCGTATATTTCGCTGTCATGGCGATGTGCGACGGCGTCACGCAGGTCATCACGCTGCCCTACTTCAAAAACCATTACCACAACGGGGAGTACGTCTTCATCATCGTCATCGGCATGATGGTCATCGGTCGTATGATCGGCGGCATGATCCACTACAAGACCGTGCTTCCGGCCGCGCACAGATACACCATCGCACTCACTGTCTACATCACGATCTCATTGTTCCAGGCTGTCTATCTGTTCCTGCCGATCCCCGTTATGATGATCCTGTGTTTCGCCGACGGGATCGGCGGTGTGACGAGCTATACGATCCGCGAATCCGCGACCCAGAGTTATGTGCCCAACGAAATGAAGGGGCGCTTCAACGGGGTCTTTCATCTCCTCTTTATGATCGGCGCGCTGACCGGGCAGCTGCTCGCCGGCGTGCTCGCAGTCTGGCTGCCTGAGCGCCCCATCATGCTCGTCATGATGAGCTTCAACGCATTGGCCGCCCTCGTGATCATCGGCGGCGCGAAGAAGTATGTCGCCCCGCTGTACAACCGGGTGCAGTAACCGCTATAATAAAACTGCAGAAGGAGATGGCCATGCATAACAGAAGACTCACCATGAATGGTCTCATTGCGATCCTGATCGCGTTTTCCGTGATCGGTCTTTTTGCGACCGTTTCCTCCCTGCGTATGACCGATCCCTCCGTCATGAACGAATTCTATCCGGTCGGCGACACAGGGTATTCGATCCGGCATTCCACTTTCACGCAGAACGGGATCGTCAAAGGGATGGATGTCAACAATGCCGAACTCGTCTTCCCCGGCAATTTCGGCACGGACTGGGGGGCTGTATCAGACGGCGGTCAGCTGTACGTCAACCTTTACACCCCTACGACCATCGGCATCCTGCAATCCGATGTTGAACTGGTAGATCTTGACGCGCTCGAAGAGACCACGCTCTTTGAGAACGCGATCCTGCGGGGGCAGTGCGCCTCCGGCGAGCTCGTGATCGTGCGGGGCGCGATGCTGCCGGCCAACCAGCCGGAAGAAAACGCCCTCTGCAAGTTCTACGCGATGTCGGCAAGAGACCTCCGCCCCGACGGGCGGAACGCGGAGGTGCTGTTCTACGATATCAAGAAAGGCGAAGTGGTTTACCGCATCGCCGGCGAAGCCGCGTTCTCGGAGGACTTCGAGGAGCGATTCCTCGATAAGACACTGGAGGAGGTGCAGGCATGCGAATAACAGAAAGAATCGCATTCGGCACCGATCTGAGAAGGAAACTCTCTGGGGCCGACCTTTACATCCGCATCCTGCAGATCACGTCGGTCCTGCCTGTCCTCTATATCTTCCTCGTGACAGGCGCCCCGCAGCTCCTGACCGGCAAGAGCATATTCTCGTCGCTCTTCAGCTGCGGCATCGAGGCACTGCCGCGCGGAGAATCGCTCTTCCTGTCATGGCTGTACCGGTACACCTCCAACGAGGTCATCGTTTACTTCGTGATCCTGTTCCTCGCGCTGTTTGCCGGCATCCTCGGCAACCGGCTTTTCCGCGACAACCACAAGAGCGGACGCACGACGCGCAAAGTCTTCGCCGTGCTGCTCGCGGCGGATCTGGTATTCCGGCTGCTCCCCTTTTCTTTCAATCATGCCTTTGGCTTTCCGGCTGCTGCCTTCGGCTTTGCCGTACGGCTCGCCTGCCTGCTTCTGATCCTGCTCGACCTTAGGGCGGACCGGCACGCAGTCCGGGAAGGAACAATATAGATACCCATTCACACAATGCAGGAGGTGTATGGTATGAAAACACTGATCAAAAACGCCCGCATCTATGATGGTACCGGCAGAGATCCGTTTATGGGATCCGTGCTGCTCGAAGACGAGAAGATCAAAGCGGTCATCCCGGCGGCATCGCAGGAGGAACCGGCAGCCGACAAAGTCATCGATCTCGGCGGCCTGTCGCTGTCCCCCGGCTTTATCGACGGGCATTCGCACAATGACTGGTTCGCGATCCGCAAAGATCCATTTCCCTATTTCGAGCCGTTCCTGCGGCAGGGTGTCACGACCTACGTGACCGGCAACTGCGGCCTGTCGGTCATCGGCTTTGAAGACGGCAACGAACACGTCGACCTCATGGGCGGCGGGTTGTTCTTTTTCAACGACACGACCGGCAAATACGGCATGACGGAAGACTATTTCAAGGCCGTCGACCGCAACGCGCCTGCCAATATCGCGATCCTCGCGGGACACTGCTCCGCCAGAGCCGCGGCCAGCGGCAGCGTCAACCGCCCGCTGACCGAAGAAGAAACGCAGAAGATGCTCGACATCCTGGAACAGCAGCTGCAGCAGGGCGCCGCCGGCATTTCGCTCGGCATGATGTACGACCCGGGGCTGTACGCGGATGTTGAGGAACTCAAAAAAGTCGCCGCACTGTGCGTCAAGTACGACCGGCCGCTGACGGTCCACGCCCGCGCCGAATCCAAAGTCTCCGGTGCCTACAAACAGATCTTCGGCCGCTCACACCTCCTCCGTGCGCTCGACGAACTGGTCGAGGTCGCCAAAGGCACCCCGCTCAAACTGCAGTATTCCCACGCGATCTTTGTCGGACGCAGCACCTTCAAAGATAAGGACGAGTTCAAAAAAATCATCCGCGACCTCAGGGCGAACGGCGTCGACGCGATGTTCGACATCTATGACGAGACCCTCGGCGTCAGCGTCATCACCGTCATCATGCCGCCGTGGTACCAGTCGATGTCCCCGGAAGAGAAACGCAAAAAGAGCAACTTCAACAAATTCAAACTGATCACAGGGATCGAGACCAAACTCGTCGGATTCGGTTTCAATGATATCGAGATCGCCTACCTCGGCCCCGGCATGGAAGAGTTTGAAGGAAAGACGGTCCATCAGATCGCGGTCGAAAAAGGTGTTTCCGATGCCCAGATGTACCTCGATCTGTGTGAAAAGAGCGATTTCAAAGGCCGTGTCAACCAGGGTCCTTACACGACCCGCGAGATCATCGAAGACTTCGAGAAAGACCCCAACTGCCTCTTCATGACCGACGCCTGGGTCGAAGACTACGGTGTCCAGAATCCGGCGCTGTACGACAATTTCCCGAAGTTCCTGCACGACTCGCTGACCGGCAAAGGCGGTCCGATGCCCGACATGATCCGCAAGATGACAGGCGGCTGGGCTGACCGCTTCCGGCTGGAAGACCGCGGCTACGTCAGACCCGGCTGCTACGCCGACCTGACCGTCTTCGACGAAGACGAACTCCGCGATACCGAGCCGGACCAGAAGAAGCCGTTCGGCATCCGCCGGGTGTTCATGAACGGCAAGGAAGTGCTCTGCGACGGGGAGATCGACAAGGAATCGCTCCGCACAGCCGGCATGGCGATCGCC
>JAWRJC010000071.1:0-5348 GCA_040307715.1 Clostridiales bacterium
CCGACTTCTTACTATCTGGCGGCTATGAACGACTCCGGCCCGGACAGCATCAGATTTGTCGGTGTCAGCGACGGACAGATGACGACCGTCAGCAGCCAGAGCGAAGCGGCTGTATTCAAGATCTATTCCCAGACGGTCTCCAAATACGAAAGCGACAGCACCAGGACAAAGGTAGACCGGTACTATGAGATCCTCAACCTGTCGGATCTCAAAGAGAATGACGAGATCCTTATCGTGGCGGAGGCTGCAGACGGGACCCGGCGGATCATGACGAATTATGCATATGACTACGGTTATCAGTCGGACTATTATTGGTACTCGCGTTATCCGGGCCTTGTCGTTTCCGACGCGGAAGACACGGTCACCGCAGAGGGGCTGCCGGCAAGCCAGGCAAGATTTATCTACAACACGCGTGCCGATAGTCCGGACAAAAAGACTTATGCCTGGTACGACAGCGACAGTGACAACATCATCCATGCACAGAATGCAGCTGCGCTGTCACTTGGTCAGATCAAGAGCATGAAGCCCACCGTGGCGAAGTTCTCCGGCGCAGAATCGCATGCGATCAAGGACTGGTCCGGCATGCCGCGGTTCCTGTATATCAAGAACAGCGACGGCAGCTATTACAGATCCCCCAAGGAATTCAGCGTTTATCTGGAAGACGGCAAGTTCTATCTGCGCGGCGGCGGGGACAGTTACTGGCTGGGCGCCAGCAGTTACACCAGCGGCTATGAGATCGACGACGCCGGCGATCCCCTGACGATGACAGGGTTTGGCAGTGTCAGCAAAGCGGACCGTGTTCCCGTCAAGATCTACCGCCGCATCGAAGGGGAGACGATCACGCTCACGTACTACGAAGGCGACAAGGAAACAGTCAACAGCAGATCCATCCTGCCGACGGGCACAGCAACGCTGATCAAACTGCCGGATGAGGAAAAGGACGGCACGACCTACACATTTGTCGGCTGGACAAAGGATCCGGACAAAGCCGGCTATCTCAGCGTGGAGGAGTCCGCCAATATCTACGACTATGACAGTTCTCAGAAAGAAGCATACGTCAAGCCGGAGATCCGCGAGAAATACGGCATTCTCGGCAAAGGCAATTCAGAGCTTTACGATGAAGTCGAAATCAGCGAAGACACAAGCCTGTATCCGGTTTTCGCAGTGCGCGGCTTTGACACCGTCGTGACGGCGGATGAAGAAGACGGCACGATGATCCTGGGCATTGCGGACTTCAAACCCGCGCAGGCGGATACCTCCGAAAAACCCGAGCAGGAGAGATGGCTCGGTTCGATCAATATCGAAGTCTATAAAGACGGCGAATTGTGGGTACCGATGAAGGAGACCTCTGTTGCCACAACTTCTGAAGAGGAAGCAGCCGGGGCACCTGCTGCGGACGGTGAACAGACAACGGCGACGATGTACTTCATGTATCACAACGACGACGCGGCTGACCTCAACATCAAATTCATCCTTGACAGCATCACCGAGGAAACGCTCCCCGCGTATCTGGCAAACGAGGACTTCTCAGCGCCTGAGCCGACCGACAACTACGTGATCAACGCGGTCTACGCGGAGCAGGGCGGCAGCGAAGACGGCCTCAAGTACAAGTACAACTGGGTGAGCGAGACCGGCGGGCAGCTCGACAATGTCAAGGGCGGCAGCACGGTCAGGGTCTATGTAACGACCAAGTATCAGGTCAAATACTATCTGGATGCGCAGAACGAAGACGGCAGCACCTATGAGGAACTGACCGGCGAGGCGTATCAGGATGACGGATTCTATGCGACGCAGGGTACGCGCAATGCGGTCGCGGAAGCGGAGAGCGGCACGGATTATGCGATCGCGCCGGATGAAGAGGACGCCGAACTGGCGGATCTGATCAAAGCGACACCGGACAGTGCTTCGGCGTTTGCGGATGACAATATGAAACGCGGTGATTACTCGAAGTTCCTGTACAAACTCTCGGATGATCCGGACACCTTCAATGTGCCTGCTCTTCCGGATGCGCCGGAAGGCAGAGTGATCAAGGAAAGCGAGTGGCAGATCCTCGATGCGGATCTCGCTAAGGTCGGCAGCCAGGCACCGTCCAGCCGGTTCACCGTGACGGGGACGACATACGGCACCGGGAATACCGGCATGGCGTATGAAGGAGAGGATCTCGGCGATGTGACCAAGACGTACCACCTGTACCTGACGACGAAACCCGAAAAGGAAGATGCTGTGCCGCAGACGACAGTGACCATCACCAAGATCTGGGAGGATGCGGACGATCAGGACGGCTTGCGTCCGGACGCGGAAGCGTTCGCGGAGCATCTCCACCTCATGAACGGCGACGAGGAAGTCACCGGATATGAGCCGGAAATCACGGTCAACGGGGACGGCAGTTTCACCATCAAGTACGAAGGGCTGCCGGAGAGTGCCGACGGAGAACCCATCGTCTACACGGTGAAAGAAGACGCAGTCGAGGGGTACACGGCGAAAGATGACAAAACCACCGCGGAAGACGGCGGCGAGATCGTGAACGTGCATCAGCCGGATGACAACCCGCCGGATGACAACCCGCCGGATGATAATCCTCCGGATGACGGCGGCAGTGTCACACCGCCGGATGACGGCGGCAAAGTCCCGCCGAAGAGCGAAGACAGTGCTCCGGTTCCGGCCAAACCGCGGACCGGCGATCCCTTCACGATGACACCGTATGTTCTGGCGGCATTGGCTGCGCTCATCATCCTTGCGCTCCTGTTTGTGACAGGCAGAAGAAAGCAGCGTGGGAAGCAGTAAGAAACTTGCGGGATGCGCGGTGCATCAGAACCAAGCGCGGGATAAACAAAAGAGAGACCGGTCTTCCGGTCTCTCTTGTTTTATCTTTGTATAGTGTCAGGGGCATGACCCCGGCAGAATGCCGGATCTATGCCGCCGGTTCTTCCGCCTGTTCCGTTCCGGCGGGATCCTGTTTCGCGTCCATGACGGTCTGCCAGATCACGAGGGCGGCGCCGGCGACGAGCAGTGCCATCGTGGCGATGATAACAGCGTTCTCTGCTCCGGCGACCTTGGCCTTGCGGGCCTGTTTGCGGTTGACCTTCATCTGCTCCTTGGCTTTCTTCGCTTCTTTTTTACGCTTTCTGACATCGCGGCGGGACGTGCCCGAGATGCTCTCGATGTCGGTGTAAACGACGCCTTCTACCTGTTCCTTCTTTTTGAACATTTCCGTGTACTCGCTCCTTTCCACTTCGCGCCAGTCGGCGCCGTTTTTGAGTTGCTGTTTGAGATCAAAGTCCAGGGACTCCTCCGCTTTTGCCGAAGCGGGCAGCACGTCGAAAAGCACATGCCCGGGTCCCGTGGCGTAGTTGAAAGATTCGCTGTTGAGCAGGCGCCGCTGCGCCGTTGCATCCCGTTCGATGTCCGGGGGCAGTTTGACGCAGGATTCGCTCACTTTCAGAACATCCCACTGGCTGACGAATGCGCCGGTGTCGGTGTCGACGATGAACTCGCTGTGCCGGTCGCCGGTCTCGATCTTGTCGTTGATCTGCCGGAAGAAGACTTCCGCCAGATGCAGTTTGTTGTGATAGCGGGACGGCTCTCCAAAATACAGTCCCTTTTTGCCGGCTGTCTGCAGATCTTTGTCATAGGCGAGCAGCCGCGCAAGATCTGTTGGTTCGTCCGGGTATTGCGCCCGCACCCACTGCAGGTTCTGCCGGTCGATGTACATGCGGAACTGATGGACCATCCGCATCGCGTCGGTGCGTTCCGCTGGATCTGCGATCCGCTTCGTGCCGGCGATACTGGCTGCTTTTGCCGCCAGCGTTCTGGACAGTCCGCGCGGATAACCATTTACGACTGCAGCTGCATACAGTTCGAGGAACCGCCCATCCGGCGCCAGCTCCGGATCGAACCGGTAGAGAGGCGTTTGTGTGCCGCCCTCCTGATCCGCCGGCTGTTCTGCCAGTGCACCCGGCAGCTGCAGGATCCCGTCCGCATCGAGGAAACCGCCCATCTGCCAGACCGGCAGGAGCGCTTTCTCCGCGGCGGGCAGTGCGCAGGCTTCGAACATAGCTGTGTAGAGTGCCGAACCGACGAGCCGCGCCGCAGCAGCCATGTCAGCAAAGAACGCTTTGCAGTCTTCCGGCGGCAACCCTTCGGCGCCGTCTTCGATCGCTTTGAGCGCTTCCGCAACAGCGGCTTCATCCCAGCCATCGTCAAAAAGCGCCGCCGCAATGTGCTGTGCCTCCCGGTAGCGGCCGGTTTTCGATATGCCGTTTTTTCCGCGTGCTCTTTCCATATCTGTATTATAACACGGGCGTGGGATATGAAAAGCGGCACCGGATCGCCGGCGCCGCTGTCAGGATCAAAGGCTTGTTTATTGCTCGTCGTCGCCGAGCGCGGTCTTCGCGTGGACCGTGATCGTCCGGTCGTAGCAGGTGAACATTGATTCGACCTCCGCAGGTTTGGTGCCCTGCGTGAGCACGCTCACGAGCGGGACGAGCACCAGCGACAGGAGCATCGCGAAGACGCCGGAGTAAAGGGAGTTCTGGAAGATGAATCCGGGTATGCCGCCGTCGAAGGCGATCAGGCCGAGAGAAACGCACAGCTGCGTGATCATCAGGCAGGTGCCTGTCAGATAGGTGACCGCACAAGCTGCACGGGTCGTCTTCTTCCAGTACAGTCCGTACAGGAACGGTGCGAGGAACGAGCCTGCCAGCGCGCCCCAGCTGACGCCCATGAGCTGGGCGATGAAGGTGATGCGCGACTTGGCCTGGACGATGGCGATCACAGCAGAGACGACGATAAAGAACGCGACGAAGATGCGCATGACCGTGAGCTTCTGCCGTTCGCTCATTTCATTTTTCTGCAGCGGGCTGATGAAGTCCAGTGTCAGGGTGGAACTCGAGGTGAGCACCAGCGAGGACAGGGTGGACATCGACGCGGACAGCACCAGGATCAGTACGACCGCGATGAGGATGTCCGGCAGCCCGGAGAGCATGGTCGGCACAACGCTGTCGTAGCCGTTCGCCTCCACTTGTTCCGGGGTGACGAAGAGCCGGCCGAATCCGCCGAGGAAGTAACAGCCGCCCGCGACGACGATCGCGAAGAGCGTCGAGATGACGGTGCCTTTCTTGATCGCGCCTTCGTTGGTGATCGCGTAGAACTTGGCGACCATCTGCGGCAGACCCCAAGTGCCCAGCGAAGTCAGCAGGACGACGACCAGCAGGAACAGCGGCATAGGCCCGAGGAAGGAGACGTAAGCGCCGGTCATGACCGGGCTGTCGATCTCTCCCATAAGGGACATAGAAGCCATCAGACCGCCGTTCTTGGCCAGCACGGCCAGAATGACAGCAACGATGCCG
>JAWRJC010000072.1:0-24263 GCA_040307715.1 Clostridiales bacterium
CCACGATCATGCACGGCCTCCTTCCGCCGGCCGGTACGCCGCCGCTGCCGCGACAAACCGTTCCGCCAGCACGGGATGACCGGCAAAATACAGATGCGGGAACCCCGCGAACAGAGACGATCCCGTGATCGCGCACCGCCAGCTGCGGCCGGACACCGGCTTGACCGCCGTGCAGTCCGTTCCGTTGTTGGTCGTATCCCAGTAGTGGAACTCATGGATGGGATAGGTCTCGCCTTCGCGCAGCAGGAGACTGTCTTTGTCCGCTGTCATATCTGCATATCCGAACCGCACCAGGCGGCTCTTTTTCTCACTCTTTCCTGCAAGCAGCCCCGTCATCGGACAGTCTGTCCCGTCCATATCTTTGAGCACTTCCTGCAGGTACATGAATCCGCCGCACTCAGCGACGATGGGCATGCCGCTTCTGGCCGCTGCGAGGATCGATGCTTTCATGGATGTGTTCGCCGCCAGCTGCCTGCCGTGCAGTTCCGGATATCCGCCGGGCAGATACAAGCCGCTGACCCCTTCCGGGAGCGCCGCATCCGCAGCCGGGCTGAACCGCACCAGTTCCGCCCCGGCCTGCTCAAAGGCTTCCAGCGATTCCTGATACATAAAGCAGAACGCCTCGTCATCCGCCACCGCGATGCGCGGCCGCCTTTCACCGTTGCCAGCCGCCTCACAAGGCGCCGCTTCGCTGCTAACGTCCTCTGTTTCTTCCCTTGTGAACAGCGAACGGAACAGGTCCATATCAATATTCTCCGCCAGCGCGTCGGCGATCCGGCCGATCCGCGCGCGCAGATCTTCCACTTCTCCAGCGGTATAGAGCCCGAGATGCCGGCTCTCCACCGCCGCGTCTTTGAGCGGCGGCAGGCACCCGATCACAGGGATGCCGGTTTCCTTTTCAATGACTTCCCGCATGGTGCCGAGCAGCATCGGGGAACACTCGTTGAGCAGCACGCCGCGGATATGGTGCGGACTGCGGAATGCCGTC
This sequence comes from Clostridiales bacterium, assembly GCA_040307715.1. Classification (GTDB taxonomy): domain Bacteria; phylum Bacillota; class Clostridia; order Peptostreptococcales; family Anaerovoracaceae; genus RUG13615. Next base: position 989 of record JAWRJC010000072.1, read on the forward strand.
ATGCCCTTCACCTGCGCCGCTGCGGTGAGACCCATGCCTTTCGGGCGCACGACAAGCAGCACCGGCAGATCCAGCGTATCCGCCAGATGCCAGGCGGATGCCTGCGTCGTCTTGCCGCCGACGCCGTCGTAATAGCCCATCACGCCTTCGACGACCCGGGCATCGTGGCCCGCGCCGTGGGTGCGGTAACTCCTGCGGACATAGTCCTCATCCGACAGGAACAGATCCAGATTGTGACTCTCGATGTCCAGCACTGACCGGTGGAACATCGGGTCGATATAGTCCGGTCCGCATTTGAAGGCGCACGGAAGAAGACCCTCTCTTTGCAGGAGGGCCAGAAGTCCGCATGTGACCATTGTCTTGCCGCTTCCCGAGGAAGCCGCTGCAACCAGTAATTCCAGCATGAATGACTCCGTTATTCCGCCTTTTTCTCCCCCGTGATCAGATAGATCGGGTTCTCCGCCATCATCAGATGCAGGCCGCCCGCCTTGCGGGCGCGGCTGACCTGGATCTGGGTAATCTCTAATTCATAACCGCGCGCCGTGAGCGATTCCTGTGCCCGCTGCAGGGACTCCAGGGCGATCGCGGTCGTCACGATGCGCACGCGCGGGTTCTTCGCCAGCGCCGCATCGAGGATGCCGTCCAGCTGCCCTCTGGTGCCGCCGATGAAGACCGCATTCGGTGCCGGCAGATCCGCCAGCCCGTCCGGTGCTTTCGCCTGTACGAGGGTCAGATTCCACGCGCAGAACCGCTTTCTGTTCGTTTCGATCAGCGCGCAGGCTTCCTCCACGCACTCCACAGCATATACCTCGCCGCGGGGGGCTGCCAGTGCCATCTCCACGGAAACGCTGCCCGTCCCCGCTCCGATATCCCACAGGACATCGCATTCTCTCACCGAAAGACGCGCCAGGACCGCTGCACGGATGTCGCGCTTGGTCATCGGCACATCGCCCCGCACGAACAGGTCATCTTCCAGACCGCCCGCGCGGTACGGCCAACGCTCCACCGGATCCGTCAGCACCACCGACAGCGGTGCGAACGTCATCTCCGCCGCTTCCGCAGCCGTGGTGACGGTGACTTTTTCATCCGGATAGGACAGCTGCTCGCCGACGACAAAGCCCGTCTCTCCAAGCCCCGCCGCAGTCAGTTGCTGCGCGATGATCTCCGGCGTAAAGATACCGCCTGTCAGGAAAAAGGTCGGTTTGCCGCTCATCGCCGCGCCGGGCAGACTGACATCCAGCCCGTGCGCCGAGACCAGTTCCCAGTCCTGCCAGGGCCTGCCGAGCCGTGCCGCCAGAAGCTGCACACTGGAGATGCCCGGAAGGACCGTCACTTCATACCCGTGCACTTCGAGGACGGGAATCAGTTTTTTCGCGCCGGAGTAAAAGCCTGTATCACCGCTCATGGCGATCACGATCCGGTCCACGCTGTCCGCCGCCTGTACCGCTGCCAGAATATCCGGTACAGAAACAGCCGCTGTGCGGTTGTCCGTGCAGTTCTCCGGCAATGTTTCGAGCAGGCGTCTGGCGCCGATGACCAGATCCGCATCGCGCAGCACGCGCCATGCTTCCGCTGTGAGGGTGTCCGGTGTGCCGCCGCCTGTTCCGATGATCGTGATGCTCATAGCGTTTCTCCTTCAAGTACCGCCAGGATCTGCGCTGTGTCAAGGCCTTCGTCTTCCGGTCTCGCGATCAGGACCACGCGGGTCCCCGTATTCCTGGCTGCTTCTATCTTATCACGGAATCCGCCCGCTTTGCCGCCGTCTTTGGTGACCATGATGCGGATGCCGTACTGGCGGATCGTCGCTTCATTCATTTCCTGCGTAAAGGGTCCCTGCATCGCGATGATGTTGCGGTGCGCGATGCCGGCCTCTTCACAGGACGCAATGCTTTCTCTGGATGGCAAAACGCGCGGGAACAGCCGGTCCGGTCCTACGGGCGCATACTTGCCCACTTCCTTGGCTCCGGTGCTGAGCAGGATGTTGCCTTCCATCTTCTCCAGCACGCGGACAGCCTCCTCCGTCGAAGGGACCGTGACGACCGGATCATCCGCCTTGAGCCGGCTCTCCGCTCTCTTCAGGCGCAGATACGGAACGCCGGCCTCTTCACAGGCTGCGCGGATATTCTGCGTCACCTCACGTGCATACGGATGGGTCGCGTCGATGCAATGCGAAAATCCGGGAAGGATGCGTTCCATCTCCTCCCGGTCGATCCGGCCTTCCCGGACCTCGATCCCGGCGTGCTCTCCCTGCTCTTCCGACCCGTACTCCGTCGCCACGAAGACGGTGACGGCATAGCCGGCTCCCGCCAGCTGCAGGGACAGTTCGCGCCCTTCCGTTGTGCCGCTGAATAATGCGATTCTCACTTCTTTTCGTACCCTCTCGGCGTGACCATCTGGCTGCCGTAAACTTTCGTATTGCTGGAGCCGATGAAGACGGTCGTGAACATATCGATCGGTTCTTCCGGAAGCTGTGCCAGCGTGACGATCTTTTTTTCCTCACCGTCCCGGCCGATGTTCTTCGCCCAGCCGCAGACCGTCTCCGGACTGCGGTACCGGCCGATGATCTCACATGCCTTATGGAGGACTTCGGTGCGTTTCTTTGAGCGCGGATTGTACAGAACGATATTGAAATCGCCTTTGCCTGCCGCATCCAGCCGTTCCTCGATGACCTCCCACGGTGTCAGGAGATCCGACAGAGAGATCACACAGAAGTCATGTCCTACCGGAGCGCCGAGGATCGCCGCGCCGGACAGAGCGGCCGTGATGCCGGGGACGACCTCGACTTCCACATCCGGGTACTGTTCCGTCAGCTGGATCAGAAGACCGGCCATCCCGTAGACCCCCGCGTCACCGCTGCAGACGACCGCCACTGTGCGTCCCGCGGTTGCCTGTTCCATTGCCCAGCGGCAGCGGTCGATCTCCTTCATCATCGCCGTCGCGTAGGTTTCCTTCTCCGGATACAGCGGCTTCACCAGATCGATGTAGACCGTGTAGCCGCAGAGCACGTCCGCCGTCTCCATCGCTGCGCGTGCCTGTTCCGTCATGTAGAATGCGCCGCCCGGGCCGATGCCCACGGCGTATACTTTTTTCTCACTCATTTTTGTTCTCCTGTCGTTTCATTCTTCGGCCATTTGACCCACATCGGCCAGACCGCCGCCGCAAAGGTGACACCGTCGTGCGCCGTTTTGCGGACCAGCAGCCGCGCTTCTCCCGGGGTCTGTTCTTCGTCGCCTTTCTCCGCAGCCATGAAGACTGCGCACCGCTCGCAGACATTCGCGACGCCGGTCGTCTTTTCGACGAAAGCGGAAGGCGTATAGCCTCCCGGGATCGCAGGCGCCTCCAGCAGCTGCTCTGCGGTATATGTCCGGAGCGGCCAGCCATGCGCCTCGCAGAACGCCAGCAGACCGGGCTCGTCTTTTTTGAGATCGATCGTCGCTGCTTCGCACACTGCCTCTTCAAAGATATGGTTCTTCTGCCGGAACGCCTGCCAGGCTTCTTCGATCCTGTCTTTTGATGTCCCCTTCCTGCAGCCGATGCCGAGGCACAGCGCATGCGGGATCAGCACCAGCGTATGCGGCTTTGCCGCCGGACCGGTCATACTGACCGAGAGCGCTACAGCCGGGTCATCCGATCTTTCCGGACGCGGGTCCTCCCGCACCTCCCGGATCCCCGCAGGTTCCGTGCCGCCGATCGGCTGACGGGTGATGACCGGCACTTCCCGGCCTTTCAGGACCGCCGCGGAGACCTCTTTGATCATTTGTTTGTTGAATACGGTCAGCGCCTGTGTCCGTGCCCAGTCGTCGACCGCGAACTGCCCGTGGACATCGGTCGCTGTCGTGATGACAGGCTCCGCGTCCGCGGCTTCCGCGATCATCATCGTCAGGGCATTGCCGCCGCCGAGATGGCCGGACAGCAGCGAGACCGCATAGCAGCCGCCCTCGTCGACCACGACCACGGCAGGATCCGTCGCCTTGGACTGCACGTACGGCGCGATCGCGCGCACCGCGATGCCGGCAGCCCCGATAAAGACGAGTCCGTCCGCATCCGCGAACCGGACCTTTGTCCAGGCTGCCAGTGAGCCGTCCCGCGGACAGCGGGCTGTCCAGACCTCACACAAAGACGCCTTTTCCTCATGCCGGGCAGGCGCTTCCCGGCCCTCCAGGCCGTCCGCTATTCTTTTCGCCAGCGCTTCTCCTGTATCGGAGAAAGACACGACCGCGAGTCTCATTTCGTTGCCTCCCGGTAGCCCGTCGTGAAGGACGGGTCATACAGTTTGCTGCGTTCGTATTTTGTTCCCAGGAATCCGCCGACCATGATCAGCGCGGTCCGGGTGATGTTCTCTTTTCTGGCTGTCTCCGCCAGCGTGCCGACGGTGCAGTGCACACTCTTTTCATCCGGCCAGGTCGCCTTGTAGACGATCGCGGCCGGGGTATCCTCCGGGTAACCGCCTTCCAGCAGCTCTTTCTGCACGTCATCCAGCAGAGAAGAGGAAAGGAAGATGACCATCGTCGCCTGATGCGCTGCCAGGCTCTTCATGTTCTCTTTTTCCGGCACCGGTGTTCTGCCCGCCATGCGGGTGATGATAACGCTCTGGCTCACATCCGGGAGCGTGTACTCCGCGTTGATGGCGGCTGCCGCCCCGCAGAAGCTCGAAACGCCCGGAGTATCGTCATACGCGATGCCCTTTTCGTCCAGAATGTCCATCTGCTCGCGGATCGCGCCGTACAGGCACGGGTCGCCGGTGTGCAAACGTACCGTCGTCTTACCCTGCGATTCCATGTCGGTCATCACATCGATGACCTCTTCCAGCGTCATCTTCGCGCTGTCGTGGATCACGCAGCCCTCCTTGGCATAGTCGAGCAGGATCGGATTGACGAGACTGCCCGCAAAGATGATGCAGTCCGCTTCCTGCAGCAGTTTCTGCCCGCGTACGGTGATCAGGTCAAAGGCCCCGGGGCCCGCTCCTACGAAATGAATCATGGTTTCCTCCGTTCTTAACTAGTATAGTTGTTATTCGGCATGCGCACGGTCCCATTCGCCGATGATCGTGCGCGCTTCGTCTGTCATGCCGAGCAGTCCGTGCTCGTTGGAGAACACGACCGCTCCGATCCGGTAAGCGTCTTTCACCCGGTGGGCGAGGTGCGCCTGGATTTCCTTGAGGATTCTTTCCATCACGGCATCCTTGAGACCCGCCTCTTCAAGCAGGCTCAGGCAGGCATCCGTCGTGGAAGCGCCCATCAGCGCTTCGCAGAGCGCCTTGTCCGCCCCCGCCAGGACGGCGTGCGCCGTGAAGACTTCGCGTCTTGCGTCCGCGTATTTGGAGTGCGTATTCATCACGCCGGCCGCCACCTTGGACAGCTTGCCGATGTGGCCCACCAGCAGGACCGTCTCCGCCCCCTGCACCGCCGCGCAGTCGAGCGCTTCGCCGAGGAAGTTGGAACATTTGACGACAGGGATGCCGTAGCGGTCGAACTGTTCCTTCATGAGGAATCGCTCCCCGTAGTTGCCCGGTGTCAGGATGACGTCTTTCGAGTCCTGGAGCGCCTGCCGCAGCGTCACTTCGATCGTGTCGATCAGCGCCTGTTCGCTCATCGGCTCCACGATGCCGCTCGTGCCGATGACAGAAATACCGCCCTCGATGCCGAGCATCGGGTTGAACGTCTTCTTCGCTGTTTCGACGCCCTCCGGGATCGAGATGATGACCTTCGCACCGCCTTCCCAGCCGTACTCCTCGAGCGCTTCTTCCACCATCCGGCGGATCATGCGCCGCGGCGTGCTGTTGATGGCTGCCGCACCGACCGGCTGATCGAGTCCGGGTTTGGTCACGCGGCCGACACCGAATCCGCCGTCGATCCCGATACCGGGCGATTCCGTAAGAGTAACAGACGACCAGACTTCAATCCCGTTCGTCGCGTCCGCGTCATCGCCGGCATCTTTGATCACGGACACGGAAAACGTATCCGGACTGCCATCCGTCTCAAATGCAGTGCCGTCTCCGGCGCCGACGATGCAGCCCCTGCGGCTGTCATGCGGTTCCAGCGTGACCGGGATTCCCTTGACCGTCATGATCGAGATCTCAGCCGGCACTTCGCCGGTCAGCGCATACCGCGCCGCCCCGCCCGATGCGAGTGCCGCGCAGGTGCCTGTCGTATAGCCCATCCGCAGGTTCTTGCTGCCGCTGCGGACGTAGTGTTCAAATGTGCCGCTCTTACCGTCTGTCATGGCGATTCTCACTCAACTTTTTTCAGGAATGTCATCTCCCCGCCGCCATCCGTCAGCATCGTGTGGATGTCGCGGATCAGTTCGCCGGTGATGTCCGTTGCCTGATACAGATATTTATCCGTTGTGTAAACATGGCCTTCTTTAACAGCCTTGAACTCCTTAAAGACCTCCGACTTGTCGTAGAGCTGGTCCAGACTGGTCAGCGGGCTCTCGATCGACGCGTTGTAGATGAGGTAATCCGCATCCACGGCGCCGGCATAGAACTCCTCCATGGAGATCTTCATCGAAGCCATCTCGCTCTCCTCATTGACCAGGTCCGGGAAGATATACTCGCCGCCGGCGATATCGATCATGTGCGGGATGTAGTCATCCCCCGCGCGCACGACGACCTGTCCGGTGGAGTTCACAAAGAAGAAGGCGACTGTCTTGCCTGTATCTTCGATATCCGCCATCTCCCCGATGATCTTCGCCTGTTCGTTGAAGAACGCATCAGCCTGCTCTTCATGATCTGTCAGCACACCGTACAGGCGGATCCATTCGACCCTGCCGAGCGGGTGGCTCTCATAACTGGAGTGATCGACAAAGACCGGGATACCGAGTTCCTCGATCTTTTCCTGCACGTCTGGCGAATGGGTGATCATCGTCGACTCGATGGCCAGATCGCAGCCCTCGTCGAGCAGCATCTCATAATCCGGCGCGCTGTATTTGCCGGCAAACACGATCTTGCCGCTGTTCATTGCCTCAGCCGCTTCTTCGATATACCAGCCGTCCGCCTTCGTGCCGGAAAAGGCGATCGTATCGAGCGCATCCATGGACTTGAACAGCGCCATGGCGGAAGAAGCCGCCAGGTAGATGTGATCGACCGGCTTTTCGATGATGACCATCTCTTCCGGTGTGCCCGCAGGCACTTCCCCGCCTTCCGGGATCAGCATATAGGAATCGCCGCCCTCGACCGTGATCACTTCATAGTCGTCATGATAGTAGTATACATGGAACTGGTCCGCGTATTGGCGTTCCATCTCATGGTCGAACGTCAATCCCTCGATCTTTGGCGGACCGCCGGCTGCGTCGCCGCTTTTCTGCCCGCACCCGGCCATCAGGCTCAGGCACAGAATCAATAACGTGACGACAGCAAGTGCTGTTCTCTTCTTCATTCGCGGACTCCTTCCAACCGGTCTATCGCTTCTCCGACATGCCGCACATACATCTGCTGAATGTCCCGGTTCTGTCCGAGACCCTCCAGAATACAGTGTACATCATAACCGGCCGCTGCGAAAGCGGACTTCCAGCTGTCTTCCCCATCGCCGGCCATATCGTTGATGGCGTGATCGCCTGCCACGACCATCAGCGGCTGCAGCACCACCCGGCTGTATGCCGGCTGCGATTTGACCGCCGCAAGAAGATCTCCCAGTGACGGCTCAGCCTCGACAGTGCCGACATAATGATTGACAAATCCTTCCCGCAGCAGGGTTTTCTGCAGTTCCGCATAGACGCCGTTCGACTCCGCGGCAGTCCCGTGTCCCATGAAGCAGACCGCTGTCCGCCCGTCATCATAGTCCGCTGTCGCTGCCGTGATCGCTGCGGTCAGTTCATCATAATCCAAAGGTTCGATCAGCAGCGGGGCGCCGATACTGAACCCGTCAAACCGGTCCCACGCCGCGCGGCACTGCTCAACGAGTTTCTCATACTCTCCGCCGTTCATCATGTGCGTCGGCTGTACGATCACCTCACTGATCCCGTCCGCCAGCATCCGCCGGAGCGATTCTTCGACGGTATTGATCCGGACGCCTTCCTCGCGCAGGATCTTTTTGATAATAAAACCGGACGTGAAGGCGCGCCGCACCTCCCAGTCCGGAAAAGCGGCGCCGACCGCAGTCTCAATGGCGCCGATGGTCCTTTCTCTTGTTTCCTGATAACTGGTGCCGAAACTGACGACCAAGATCGCTTTTTTACTCATGCATATTCCCTTCCGCAGGCAGCGTTTCCAGTTTTCCCTGCGATTCTGCCAGATCGAGCAGTTCCTGCATGCGCCGGTTGTGCGGCCCGATAGGAAGACCTGCATTGATCACCCTGCCGCAGCTGCCGATCAGTTCTTTCGCCCGTTCAAAAGCCCTGTCGCTGATCTCCTCGAAAGGCGATTCCGCGACCACCTCGCACGCGAGGAGTCTGGCCAGCTGATAGTCCATGTCGTTCTCATACAGGATGCCCGCTGCGAACGGGGTGTTGGTCTTCTGCAGTTCGCGGTATACCGGGATCCCGGTCCCGCCGGCGCTGATGACAAAGACTTCCGGTGTTTCTCCGGCAGGCTTCATCAGCTCGATCGAGCCGAACATCGGGTCGAAAAAGCCATTGTCGATGCCGTACAGATCCTTGATGATCTCCTCTTTGAACACCTCCTGCGGGGTGCCGTACCGGGTCACATGATCGCCGGATACGCAGACGATCTTGTCCGAGATCTTCTGTGCGAGGTCGATCTCATGCAGCGTCATGATGATGGTGATGCCGTTCTTCTTGGCCATCCGTCCGAGGATGCTCAGCAGCTCCAGCTTATAACGGATATCAAGGAAGGAAGTCGGCTCATCGAGGATGATGATCTCCGGCTCCTGGCAGATCGCTCTTGCCAGCAGGATGCGCTGTTTCTGGCCATCCGAGATGGCATTGAAATCGCGGCTCCCCAGATCAAGCGCGTTGACCGCCCGGAGCGCGTCGTCGACTTTCTCCTCGTCCTCGTGGGAGAGGATGCCCAGCCGTCCGGTGTACGGGTAACGGCCTGTCGCGACGATGTCGTGACAGGTCAGAAGTTCCGTCTTCAGGCGCTCCGTCAGCACGACCGCCATCCTGGTCGACAGATCCTTGTAAGAAATCGATCGGATCTCTTTGCTGTCGAACAGGACCTTGCCGCCGATGATCTCGAGCTGCCTGGTGATACTCTTAAGGATCGTCGACTTGCCGGCGCCGTTCGGCCCGATCAGCGTCACGATCTCGCCTTTTTTGATATCCAGACAGATGTCGTGGATAAGCGTTTTCTTGTTATATCCAACAGAGAGGTTGGAAAGCTCGAAATATTTTTCGCTCATTTCATCCCCCTCTTTCTGTTGATCATCATGTAGATGACGACCGGTGCGCCGAAGATCGATGTGACCGTGCTGATATTGAGTTCCAGCGGCGCAAAGGCCAGTCTTGCGATCAGATCGCAGAACATACAGAACACCCCGCCGCCGACGAAGGTCGCCGGGATAACAACGATCGGTTTGGATGTGCCAAGCGCGCCTTTGATCAGGAACGGTACCGCGATCCCGACGAAGGAGATCGGACCGGCGAATGCCGTGACCGTCGCGGAAAAAATGCTCGAGAGCAGGATCAGGGCGATTCTGAAAAACTTGATGTTGACACCGATGCTCTGCGCATAGGCTTCGCCCAGCTGGTACGCACCGATCGGCTTGGAACAGAGGAACGTCAGGAACAGCGTCACGCCCACCACCACGACGGTGATGTGCACATTGCTCCAGCTCATGCCGGAGAAGCTGCCCAGCGACCAGCCGTGCAGGTTGACGATATCGGAATCGCTCGCGAACGTGACGATGAAGTCCGTGATTGCCGAACAGATATAACCGATCATGATGCCGGCGACGAGCAGTGCCGCCATGTTCTTGATCCGCCGCGCGACCAGCAGGATAAACCCGATGGACATCAGCGAACCAAGGAATGCTGCCCCGATCATCGTGTAGGAGGACATCGTGTAGCCGAGGCTCATGCTGTAGATCATCGTGAACGCGACGACCATCTTCGCACCGGAGGAGATCCCCAGTACGAACGGACCCGCGATCGGGTTCTCAAAGAATGTCTGCAGCAAAAAGCCGGACAGGCTCAAGGCACCGCCCAGCATGGCCGCCATCAGGATACGCGGCAGCCGGATCGTCCAGATGATATCCACCTCTTTGGCATCCCCGCTCTTCGTGAACAGGATGTCAAGGATCCGCGAGATCGGAATATGGACATTCCCCGAATTGATATTGATAATGATGATCACAAAGAACGCGATCGCCAGCGCCACGAAGACTGTTATATAACGGCTGCGCCGCCGGAAGTTTTCCTGACGGAAACTTCCCGCGGCACCGGTATTCTGCATTTCTTTTCCCTGACTCATAACACTTCTTTACTATTTGAGTTTGGTAATGTACTTAAGACCCGCCTCCGGATCATCCGACGTGAACAAGGTGTGGAAATCCATGATCATATCGCCGGCGATATCGGTCCGCTGATACATGGCACCGCCGGCCAGCCAGCAGTTTCCTTCTTTGACAGCCTTCATCTCCTTGATGACCGGGTCTTTCGCGATCAGCTCGTCCATCGTCTTGACAGAGCTGTCGATGGATCCGTTGTAGACGATGTAATCCGCATCTTTCGCTGTATCGTAGAATGCCTCGATCGACATCGGCATCGTCTGCTTGCCGGAGCCATCGTCGAAGTCCTTGAAGATGTATCTGGCACCCGCCATCTCGATCATCGTCGGGATATAGTCGCTGCCTTTGCGGACCATCGCTTTGCCATCCGTCGAGATGTAGAAGAACGCGACCGTTTTCTCTGTGTTCTGAAAGCCTTCCAGTTCTTCGACCTTTGCCTTCTGCTCATCGAAGAAAGCCTTTGCCTCCTCCGTTTTGCCGATCAGTTCTCCGTAGAATTTGATCCATTCCATGCGGCCGAGCGGGTTGCTCTCATAGCTGGAACGGTCGACCAGGACCGGGATCCCCAGTTCCTCGATCATCTCCTGCACCTGAGGAGTATGATATATCATTGTGGACTCAATTGCCAGTCCGCAGCCCTCGTCGATCAGCATTTCGTAGTCCGGTTCGCTGTATTTACCGGCGAAAAGGATGTCCCCCGCTTCCATGAGCTGCTTCGGCTCATCGAATGTCCAACCGTCCGGTTTCAGAGAAGTCATGCGGATGCTGTCCTGTCCGTCCATACTGAGAAACAGCGCCATCTGCGCCGTCGCCGCCAGATAGATATTCTCTACCGGCGCCTGCAGAACGGTCACATCCTCCGGCAGATCCTCCGGCACTTCCCCGTCCTCGGGAACCAGGAAGAAATCATCTCCGTCCACGATGTGGAAGTACTTGTACCCGCCTTCATAGCGGTACACATTGAACTGGGTCGCATAGTCCCGTTCAAGTTCTGATTCAAACGTCAGCCCTTTGATGTCCGGCGCTTCTGACGATGCCTGCGCCTCTGCGGAAGATGCCTGCGTATCCGCGGAATCGTCTCCGTCCCCGGTGCCGCAGCCCGTCAGACCGAAGCACAGCGCCATCATCAGCAGCACCAGCAGCAATGCGGTGATTCTTTTTGTCATACTCATTTTTTATCTGCCTTTTTTACCAGTTCTTCATAGAGTTTGTCCGCCTGTTCTTCGCAGCCGTACAATGCCCCGTAAACCTTGATCCATTCTGCCTGCGCCAGTTCGTCTTTTTCCTGCGCGGACCGGTCGATGATGACAGGAACATCCAGCGTGGTGAAGCGGCTTTCCAGTTTTTCAAGGTTTTTCTGCAGATCCTTGGCTTCTTCCGTCAGTTTATCCTTATCCTTCGCATCCTTCTTGATTTCTTCCGGAAGGACATCGCCAGGCAGGATCGCAAGATCCGTTTTGTCCTTGACAACTTTCTGATAATCCGGTTTTTCGAGGTCGCCGGCTGTTTTGACCGTTTCCTTCTTCAGCGCATTTTTGAGCGATTCCTCTTTCACCTCTTTCTCGTCCATGCCGAGGAGCGAAACCGCGTCCAGGCAGCCGAGGTCTTTCATCATCCCGATCGCTTCCGGAGAAGCCAGGAATGTTTTTTCGGCGGGGACCGTTACAATGATGTACTCTTTCTCCAGTCCGGCCGGCACTTCGAAATCTTCAGGAACGAGCAGGTAATTGACGATATTGTTCTTGTAGAGTGCTTCCGTGTACTCATGGGAAGTTTTTACGATGGCATTGCCTTCATCGTCATATTCAACCGTTTCTTCCTGTCCGCTTTCCGCGACAGCCTTTTCGGAATTCTCGGTGTATTCCTTCCGGAGTTCGGTATCCTGCGAGATATCAATGGACAGGAGTTTGACCCCCTGCTCGTATTCGAAGATCTTGAAATACTTCGCGTGCGAGGTCTCGCTTTTGGCTTCCTCGCCGTCCTTTGTCCTGAGCCCGATGATCGTCGGCGCCTTGTCACTCATCTTGAGCTTGGCCTCAGCGGCTTCCTTCTTTGCTTCCTGCGCTTTTGCAGCATCTGCAGCGGACTCTGCCTTGCCGATATAGATCGTATACTCGATCCAGTGCGGCTGCGACATCGCAGTCGTCCTGCCTATGATTGTGTTATTTGCATTGAGTTTGACCGGGATCACAAATGTCGAATTTCCACCGCCCTGCTTGTAGTAGGTGCTGCCGGCCGCCCGGAGCTGATCAAATTTGGAACTGGTGAAAACGATCGTCGCATATGCCTGCCCGCCTCTTACCGTGATCTTGGAACAGCTGATGCTTACCTTGCCTGTGCCGCCCGAAAAACTGAAGGCATCCGGCGTATACACACCGTCTTTCAGCGTGGTGCTGGCATTGACACTCGGCGCGTAAGAATGACTGTCATCGCTGTATTTCTGATCCGGCTTGGTGCTGCCGCCGGATGGTTTATCCGGTTTGGACGGCTTGTCCGGCTTGGATGGTTTGTCAGGCTTAGAGGGGGTATCCGGCGTGTCCGGCTGATCCGGACCGGACGGATCGTCCGGCGGCTGCACGGAAGGATCCGTGAGCGGTTCCCCGTCGATCACGATGGTCTTCGCCGACTTGTCAATGGTGACCGTACGGACGATATCCTCACCGGCTTCTTCATAGGGCGCCTCTTCCGAAACATGAAACCACATCTCGATTGGTTCTTTATCCTTGAATGCTTCCAGACCCGGGGCATTCAGGAGCGGGATACTGAACTTGCCGCCATCAAGAGATGTTTCTCCCCAATCGATCTTACCGCCTTTCACGGTCGGATAGGAGACCGCATCATAGGTGCCGTCCTGCATCACGAGCGTCGGTGCGACACTGTAATTGTTGGAATTCGGACCGCCTACGACATGGGTGCTCGCAGCTCCATCGACTTTGAAATCCGCCACATTTGAGGTGACCGTAAAAACGGCTGTTTCATCGTAATCGCCTGTCACCAGTGTTTTCGCAGTTCTGTCGATCGTGAACTGTCTGGGGTAGAAGGCTCTCGCAAGGCTATTCTTGCCGGCCAGATAATCTTTGTAATAGCTGTCCGAAACCGCAACACAGGGCACATAAGACTCCCCGGCGCCAAGCGGGATCTTGAACTCCCACTTGCCTTCCGCATTCTTATAGCCGTGGACCCACGCATTATTGCCGGACGCGCTGCCGTCGCCGTTCGCAACTGCCTGTTCATAGGTCCCTATGCAAAGCTCATGGTATCCGGTGGCGGACAGAGCCATCACCAGATACTCCTGCCCGTTTTCCGTGATCAGATAGGCGGAGACCGCCTTGAACATGCCGGTCGTATTGGTGATCGCGAGTTCTGTCTTCTGCGGCGCAGTCTCCTCCTCAGCCGGCTGTGCAAGGAGCGCTTCCTGCACGATCGCGGCTTTGTTTTCTGATGCCGCAGGAATCGCAACCTCTTTTTCCGCTGGATCCGCTTCCGTTACGGTCTCTCCCTCCGGCGATGCCTCCTCTCCATCGTTTCCATCAACAGCCGATGCTTCTTCAGCCACTGCTTTATCAACGATGGGTGCTTCCTGAACGGCATCCGGCACGGTCTCCTCAACAGGGCTCTCTGCCGCGGTCTGCTCCGCAGGTGCTGCCACTTCGCCCGCAAAGATCGATAGATCTGTTAAGGCGAATACCAGCATCATTGACAGGCAGATGACCATGATCCTTTTCAAGCTGCTTTTCATTTTGTCCCTCTCTCTGTAAAGACCCCTTTCATTTCACGCAAAAGACCCTGCTTCCGGCAAGCAGGGATCTTCGTTTGAAATGATGTCACAATCAACAAATGTCATTGGACTACTTTCTCCGGAAGTCTCCCAACTCAAATGGCTTACAGCAGGTTTCCTGACTCATAGATCAGCACATTCCCGCGCCTTCTCAGATGTGCATATTCATCGCTTGGCATACGCACGTAATCCAATGGCCTTTTGTGGGGAACGCTCCCTATTCACAGTGACCGGATCGTCCGGGATTTGCACCCGGTTCCCTATTATCCAGACAATTCTTTCTGGCACTGCAGCCCTTTTATAATGATCCTCTTGACTATACCAAATCTTTTTCTTATATGTCAACGAATCAATAACTGTCTGAAAGATGCGTGCATATACCGATCGGATAAAACTGAACGCGTATTGAAGAGACTGTGCAAGGAGTATAGAATAGCAGAAAAGAAATGCGGAACAGGAGGATATCATGGCTTATAAAAGATACAACATCGAGATCGGCCAGGGCGTGGACGTCCACGGTGCCGACACCAACAATGCAGTGAAAAAAGCGCTCGCAGATGCCATGCACCACTGCTGCATGGCAGGTATGTCCGAGATCCACGGCATTATGGATAAAAAGGGGCAGGTACGGCTGGACATCGATGTCTACGTACCAGGCCCGGAAGAAGTCGATGAACAGATGGTCAAAGACTACATGGCCTTCATGTACGACGATGTGACCGTCCGCACGCATAAAGGCGGTGCGGATCCGGAGGGAATCGCCCTGAACGGCATGCCGAAGACGAACATCCTCGTCGCGCTGGCCGTCATCACAGTGTGGATCAACGTAAAAGAATAGTTCGTCGCAGTTCCGCCGGAACTGCTCGCTTTACGCGAGCGCCTTTCGGGTTCGAATCACTTGGTTATGTATAAACGAAAAAAGAATGGCCAAAGCCATTCTTTTTTTCACTGGTGCGGATGAAGGGATTTTGCAGCCTGCTCCGCAGTCTGCCGGCCGTCGCCTCCCCGTCCGGTCGGCTCGGCCCGCTCGCTACTCGCAGTTCCACCGGAACTGCTTGCTTTACGCGAGCGCCCTTTCGGGTTCGAATCCCTTGTTTCTGTATAAACGAAAAAGAATGGCCAAGGCCATTCTTTTTCGTTGGTGCGGATGAAGGGATTCGAACCCCCATGAACTTGCATTCACACGGACCTGAACCGTGCGCGTCTGCCAATTCCGCCACATCCGCAAGTACTCATCTAATATAGCACACTTATTCTGACGTGGCAAACAGTTTTTTGCTGCTGTGAAACAATTTAGGGGTTTTTTATGCGGGCTGAAGCTTTTTTTGCTATGATACCCCTATGAGCAGCAACGACAGAAAGAACAAGCCGCATACGACTCCCTCGCGCAAAGTCAGAAGACGCACGGGGAAAAAACAGGCGGGCATGCGTTTTCAGCCGCGCCCTCTTTCTGTGCTCTTCGTCCTTGTGCTCCTGTCCATGGTCCTCGTCATCGCCCTGCATGGACGGGGCGATGCTTCGTCCTCCGTCAAACCGCTGATCGACGTACCGCTCTCGGAGGAGGAAACGGAAGAGGTCGTCTACACGCAGGGAGTCGATGTCTCCAACTACCAGGGGGAAATCGATTTTGAAGTCCTGCATGAGCAAGGCGTTCAGTTCGCATTCATCAAAGCCACGGAAGGCAATGCCTGGGTGGATCAGCGATTCTCCCAAAACTGGGAAAACGCCTCCCGCTGCAAGGGGCTCCGCTACGGGGCATATCATTTCATGAGCTTCCGCACCTCCGGCAAAGAGCAGGCAGCCAATTTCATCTCCACCGTCCCCAAAGACAAGCACGCACTGCCCCCGGTCGTCGACATCGAACTGTACCAGGAGTTCATCGACTCGCCGCCCTCGCAGGAACACTTTGAGGAAACGCTCGATCCGATCCTCGAAGCGCTGGAAAAAGAGTACGGCAAAACACCCATCCTGTACACGACCGCCTATGTCTATGACCGGTACATTCTCGGCCGCTACGACAATCCGATCTGGATCGCCGACCACAGTCTGCCGCGGACGCTGCCGGACGGCACCCCGTGGATGTTCTGCCAGTACACCTATGAAGGCCAGCTCGACGGGTATGACGGCGAAGAACCCTACATCGATCTGGACGTCTTCAACGGCTCGCCCGAAGAACTGAACGAGCTCTAGGCAATATAAAATACCGCGCCGCGGTTTTCTCCGCAGCAGCGGTACTTTTTCACAATACGACCGGACCCCGGCAGGACGCGCCGGGTGTTCTTTTATTCGTCCATCTCGATCGAGAAGCCCATGTCGCGCAGCGCGTTGACGACCTTCATGTACTCTTCGTCGTCATCGATCATGATGATCTCTTCCGTCTCCGGGTCATCGTCGACATCTTCCAGACCGAAGATCTCAATGCTGTCCTGATCGGTCTCGGGCACCATCACGATGTAGGTCTTCTCCTCCACGTCGAGTACGCCCAGGACTTCGTATTCCACATCTTCCCCGTCATCGAATGATAAGGTCAGATATTCTTTATCGTCTTTCTTATCCGTCATACTCTACCTCCGGCTCTACGCCTCTCTCTTATACCCTACGATATCCTCGTACTCACGTACTGCTGCCGCGAATTTCGCTTCGTCTGCCTCGTCTTCCAGACGGTAGTTCTCATCATCGATCTGGAAATACTTATAAATGTAGACATCTCCGGACTTGTCATCCGGAACCAGCGCAATATAGTCCTGCCCGCCGCAGTCGAAGATCCCTTCGATGAAGCACGCCTGTTCTTTGCCGTCATCAAACTCCAGCGTGACGACGTCGCGGACTTCCTCTTTTTTGGAAGCCTCTTTCTGCTGGGCATTCTGATTGCCCTTCGGCATGCTCTTTTTCTTTTTGCTGCTGACTTTTTTATTTGCCATGTTTATCCTCCGTTCCATGTATATTTGGATTTTACCCTATCCGGGGGATTCCCGCAACTTTTTCTCCGTGCGGAATCGCTCAATCCGACACTTCACTGCCTGTAAAGAAACCGCGGATCGCCGCAGCATTCGCCGCTGTGATGCCGGGCGTTTGCAGCAGTTCCTCTACCGTTGCGGCTTTCACCGCCTCCACGCTGCCGAACTGCCGGAGCAGTGCGGTACGCTTCTTCGGCCCGATCCCCGGGATCTCATCCAGCACCGAGACCAGCGATTTGCGGTCGCGGATCTTCCGGTGATATTCAATGACGAACCGGTGCACCTCCTCCTGCATCGTCCCGATATAACTGAAGAGGAAGGGTTCTTTTTTGAGATCGATCTCTTTCGTTTCGTCCTCCGCCGCACCCGCCGGCACGTAGACCAGGCCGCGGGTCCTGTGGTGGTCGTCCTTGACCGCCCCGACCGCAGGGATCTGCAGTCTGAGCGCCGTGAGGATCTGTCTGACCGCGTGCAGGTGGCCCTTGCCGCCGTCGATCACGAGCAGATCGGGGAGTTCCTTAAAACCGGGATCCCCCGCCATCGCCCGCTTGAACCGCCGGTACAGCACTTCCTGCATCGCCGCGTAGTCGTCGCCGGGCAGGTCTGTCCGGATCTTGAATTTGCGGTAGGCGCGCCGGTCCGGCTTGAGCCCGCGGAAGACGACCATGGCCGCCACGGTATCGATGCCGTTCGTATTGGATATATCATATGCTTCCACGCGAAGCTTGCGTTCGGGAACGGCGGGCATCCAGTCCGGCTGCGTATCCATATCTTCAAACAGTGCGATCAGCCGGTCCTTCAGACGTTCTTCCTTTTTGCGGCTGCGCTCGTCGCGTCCTTCCATATTGCGGAGCATGTCGTCCCGGTTGCCGGTCGCCAGCGCGAGCAGTGCCCGCTTTTCGCCGCGTTCCGGCTTGAGGATGCGTACCTTGCGTCCCCAGATCTCAGAAAGAAAGGCTTCGGTCAGCGCCGCGTCTTCCGGCACATCCGCCACCAGGATCTCCCCCGGTCCGTCCGTCATCGCTCCGTAGTACTGCCGGATGAACGCACCGGTGCGCTCGCCGGCTGTATCCGCCTCCTCCGCCTGGATATCAAAGACCTCGCGGCCGGAGAGTTTGCCGTCGCGCACGAAGAAGACTGCCATATGAGACGGCCCGACGGTCAGGACCGCGTCGAGGTCGACATTCTGCCGGAACGTGACGCGCTGCCCCTCCCGGAGCGCCTGCGCCGCGAGCAGATGGTCGCGGTATTTGGCCGCCGTCTCGAAATCCAGCGATTCCGCAGCTTCATCCATCAGTTTTTTCAGATAGTGCTCCACCGAACGGTCTTTGCCGGCAAAATAAGCCATGGCCTTATCGACCCGCTCCATGTACGCATCGTGATCCACATTCCCGAGACAGACGCCCTCGCACTTGCCGATGTGGTAGTTGAGACAGGGTTTTGCGCCGGGTTTGAAAGAAGGCGCTGCGCACCGTTTGAGCACGAAAACATCGTTGAGCAGACGGATCACATCATTGACCGCACCCACATCCGAATACGGTCCGAAGTACTTTGCCTTGTCCTTGCCGACGATCCTTGTCTTGACCAGACGCGGCCATTCCTCGTTGGTCGTGATCTTCACATACGGATAGGTCTTGTCATCCCGCAGAAGGATGTTGTACTTCGGCTGATGCTGTTTGATCAGGTTGTTCTCGAGGATGAAGGCCTCCATCTCGCTGCCGCAGACGATGTATTCAAAGTCCGCGATATGCCCCACCATCGCGCGCACCTTCGCGTCCATGTTCTTTTTGGACTGAAAATACTGGCGCACACGGTTCTTCAGCGAGACTGCCTTGCCCACGTAAATAATGGTGCCCATCTTGTCCCGGTGAAGATAGACGCCGGGTTTGTCGGGCAGTTTTTTCAAGTTCTCCCGGATATGCCGGGGCAGATCCTCGCGGCCGGGCAGCCGCTCGCTGCTCTCCCCGGGCAGCGCCGGAGCCTCCTCCGGTTCCCTGTTTCGAAGTTTGTTTTCGATATCCTTATCCAAAAGCGTGTTCCTTTCGCGGAATCGCTATCTGCGGCGCCGTTTTTTCTTGTGTCTGCTGCTGCGCCGGCTCTGCGCATACTGTCCGCTGCCGCCCTGCGCCGCATAACGCTGGCTGCGGGTCTGTCTCCGCTTCGCCTGCTTGCGCTGTGCCAGCGAACCCAAAAGAAGCGGGACCGCCACGATCGCGATCATGATCAACCCGGCCCAGAAATGGAAATCGCTGATATAGATCTTTGTCCACGGGCCGCCTTCCGGAATATCCTCCGCCACCGTTACCGGCGCCTGCGCTTCCTGGCCGTCCGCCTTCAGATAACTGATATAGCCGACCTGATCGCCGGCAGCAAGAGGCGCTTCCACATCGTCGTACAGAACGATCTGATAGTCTTCTCCGTTGCCGCCGTCTTCCGCATTTTCATCAGCACCGGCTGTTCCGCCGCTGATGTCACGGGTCACGAGGATGCCTTCTTCACAGTATGTATCCACCTTGACCTTGTGACCGCCGCGCACGCGCACCTTGCCGCACTTCATGCCCGGCTCCACAAGCCGGACCGTCTCATAGTTTGCGAACGCCCAGTCAAACAGCGCGATACTGTCTTCAAACCGCTGCAGTTCATCGTCGCCGCGCAGAAGAACAGCGACAAAACGTGTATCATCCTTTTCACAGCCCGCCACCAGGCAGTAGCCGGCGTTCCCCATCATACCGGTCTTGACGCCGAACACACCGGGGTATTTCGGCGTACGCGCCTCCCCGTTCACATAGATGGTCGTCTCTTCATCATACAGGAGCTGGTTGGTGCTCTTATAATGCCGCTCCCCGCTGAGGTTGGTCGGCGGGACCGTCACTTCCGGCTGGCTCGTATAATCCGTGAAGCCATCGATGTTCAGTGCATAATCAGTGATGATCTTGAGATCCCGCGGTGTTGTGACATGATCCCAGCTCTCCGAGAAGCCGTTCGGGCAAAGATAATGGGTATGCTCCGCGCCGATTTCCGCCGCCTTGGCGTTCATCATATCAACAAAGGCCGCCTCGCTGCCGCCAACATGGACCGCCAGCGCGACCGCTGCGTCGTTGGCGGAATAGACCAGCATGACGTTCAGCAGCTGCCTGACCGTGAGGATCTCCCCCACCTGCAGATCCATATTGTTGCCGAGCGGGAAAAGCATCTCCTCCGTGATCGTCACCTCTTCATCGAGATCCTCGACATTCTCCAGCACGAGGACCGCCGTCATGATCTTGGTGATACTGGCCGGTGTCATGGGTTCGTCCGCATTCTTTTCATAGAGGACCTCCCCGGTCTTCTGATCGTACAGCAAAACGCCGTGGCACTGTGTATCCGGTGCCTCAGAAGCTGCGAATACCTGCCCGGACTGACCGAAGGAAGCCAGCAGCAGTGCTGTGAGGAGCAGCAGGACCGCAAAGAATCGCCTTGCTGCGCTTCCGTTTGTACGATGCCCTTGTCTCATTTGTTTTCTCCTTCAGCCGCCTTGCGGGATTTCCTTCTTTTTCTGCCGCTGCGGATCAGAATGCTGACCAGAAGAATGAATACGAACAAACTGACCGTCGCAATGGCAGCGATCGTGCGGAACTCTTCATTCGTGATGAAGAACTGTGTCCAGAATCCGCCCTTCGGCACGTCTTCCCTTACGGTAAGGGGGGCTCTTGCTTCTTCTCCTTTTGTGTTCAGGTAAGAAATATAGCCAACCTGATCGCCTGCGGAAAGCGGTGCTTCTACGGTGGTGTAGAGAACGATCCGGAACTGATTCGACCCCTCGACCGTCTTGTCTCTGGTCACAGTCACGCCCTCTTCGCAGTACGCCTTCGCCTCCAGCTTCCTGCCGCCGCGCACGCGGACCGTACCGCAGTCCAGGCCGGGCTCGACCAGTGTCCTTGTTTCATAATTCGCGAACGCCCAGTCAAACAGCGCGATACTGTCTTCAAACCGGTCATACTGGTTGCCGCCGCGCAGACAGACCGCGATCAGACGCGTCCCGCCGCGCTCCGCACCGCACACGAGACAGTAGCCGGCTCTTCCCATCATGCCTGTCTTGACGCCGAACGTGCCATCGTATTTCGGCGCCCTTTTGGTGCCGTCATACATCGTCAGGCACTTGCTGGGATCCCAAAGCATCTGATTAGTGTTCCTGTAGTAACGGGCTTCGGATTTATTGGTCGCCGGGATGGAACAGGATTTCATGCTGACAAGATCCGAAAACCCGTCGACCGTGAATGCGTAGTCCACGATCAGCCCCAGATCTCTGGCAGTCGTGCAGTGGTCCCAGCTTTCCGTGTATCCATTGGGGTTGAGGTAATGGGTATGATACGCGCCGATCTCTTTGGCTTTGGCATTCATCATATCCACGAACGCGTCCTGACTGCCTGCGACATAGATCGCGAGCACCCGCGCCGCGTCGTTGGCCGAGCAGACCATGAGCGCCTGAAGCAACTGACGGACCGTCAGTTTTTCTCCGCTCTTCAGCTCCATGTGGCTGCCCACCCAGAAGACCGCTTCGCCGGGGACGGTCACTGTTGCGTCCAGATCTTCTACGTTTTCCAGAACGAGGACTGCTGTCATGACCTTGGTGATGCTGGCAGGTGTTCTTTTTTCATCTGCTGCTTTCTCGTAGAGGACTTCTCCGGTCGTCTGATCGTACAGATAAACAGACTTGCACTGCGTATCCGGCGGGTCGGAGGCAGCAAAAGCCGCCCCTGTCTGCAATGCGAACAACAGCACCGTCATAACAACGGTACATAGTAAGATGATTAGTTTCTGCTTGTTCGCGCAGGACCTGGACAAAGCTGCTCCTTTATATATGCTTTTACTGATATCGATAAGAATAAACTGTCAGATATTATATCACTTTACGCATACTGGGTAAAGTGATATAATGTGCGGTAATCGCAAGCAACGGCAATGGTTGCGGGCGTTTCGACAGACTTTGCCTGCCGCCCGGAAAACCGTTCCGTAAGAAGCCACTATATGGAATGAAAGGAAGACGAATGAGAAAGATCGCTACTCTGAACAAGATCTCGAAAGCAGGCCTGCGGAACCTGCCCGATGATTATACGATCGTAGAGGATATCAACGAGGCAAGTGCCGTCATCGTCCGCAGCGCGGACATGCACAGCATGGAGTTCCCGAAGAACCTGATCGCCATCGCCAGAGCCGGCGCGGGTGTCAACAACATCCCGCTCGACCGCTGTGCGGAAGAAGGCATCGTCGTCTTCAATACCCCCGGCGCGAATGCCAATGCAGTCAAGGAACTCGTGCTCGGCGCGATGCTCCTGACCTCCCGCAACCTGCTCGACGCGATGCGCTGGGAAGATTCCCTCGCCCACGATAAAGATGTCAAGGATGTCCTGAAAGAAGTCGAAAAAGGCAAGGGGCAGTTCGCCGGTACGGAAGTCAAAGGCAAGACACTCGGCGTCATCGGTCTCGGCGCGATCGGCGTGCTCGTTGCGAACGCCGCGCAGCAGCTCGGCATGAACGTCATGGGGTACGATCCGTACATCTCGCTGACCTCCGCCCATGCGCTGTCCAATACCATCCCGGTGATCAAGGACCTGTCGCTCCTGCTCAACCGGAGCGATTATGTAACGATCCATGTGCCGGTCAACGACAGCACCAAGGGCATGATCGACAGCCGCCGTATCAGCCAGATGAAGGACGGCTGCGTGTTCCTCAACTTTGCGCGCAACACGCTGGTCAGTGAAGACGCGCTCTATGAAGCGCTGCAGGAAGGCCATGTCCGCCGCTATGTCACCGACTTCGCTACAGAGCGGTTCCTCGGTATGGACAGCGTCGTTTCCATCCCGCACCTCGGTGCCAGCACATCCGAAGCGGAAGACAACTGCGCTGTCATGGCGGTCGAACAGCTCGCGGATTTCCTGGAGAACGGCAACATTGTCAACAGTGTCAACTTCCCGTCGATCTCCATGGGCAAACTCAATCCCGAAGCAGCCTGCCGCATCGTGATCTTAAACCGCAATCTGCCCTCGATGATCGCGCAGGTCACCACCGCGTTCTCGATGTTCAATATCAACATCCGCGATATGACCAACAAGAGCAGAGGCGGCTACGCGTGCACGATGATGGACCTCGACGAC
>JAWRJC010000073.1:0-4801 GCA_040307715.1 Clostridiales bacterium
CTCAAAATGCCGAACTCTCCCTTTATCCACAAGAATGAACAGGAAGTTTAAACTTTCCTTGCTGATCTTTCCTTCCAGAACATTGGTAAGGACTTCTTTCTTTTCGTCGGCAGGGATCCCGGGCATGCAGAAAAACCGGTAAAAATCCGGTTCTTTCCGGAACACGTCAAGAAGACTCTCCATCTCCCCGCGGACCTGCTCCTGTATCCCCGCGTCACCGGCCGCTTCAAAGAGGGCGGTGGCGTATGTCATATCAACGCTCAGCTCGCCCATTTACCTTCTCCCTGTTCTTTCAGGATCTGATCAACGATCTGTTCCTGCCGCTCGTTCGGGGCGATCTCCTCTTCGAGGATCCTGGACGCAGCAAGAAGGGCCAGATCTCTGATCTCGCCTTTCATATCCGCTCTCGCCTTCGCCTTGTCCCGTTCGATCTCGTCTCTGGCGTCCGTGATCATCCTGCTGGCGCGTTCGCCGGCTTCATCCAGAATGGCGCGCGCCTCCTGGTCGGCCTTGCTTTTGGCCTCCCGGATGATCTCGCGGCCTTCACTCTCCACGTTCGCGATGCGCTTTGTATACGCATCCATCTTCTCGTCCGCACGGCGGTTCATCGCCTCAGCGCTGTCGAGTGCATCCCGGATCTTCTGTCTGCGTTCATCAAGGATGTTCAGGAACGGTTTATAGAGGAACTTTGCGAGGACACCGACAAGGATGGCAAAGTTGATCAGATAAAAGATGAATTCTTTGAGGTCGATCCCCAATGCTTCAACCATAATATCTTCCTTCTTCCGTCAGGTACGGTCTTCCTCAGATCTTCGCGGCCAGAAGGAACGCGATGACCAGCGCATAAATGCTCAGCGATTCGATGAAAGCCAGCGCCAGGATCATGTTGGTACGAAGCATGCCGGCTGCTTCCGGCTGTCTCGCCATGCCTTCCAGTGCCTTGCTCGCAACATTGCCCTGCCCGATCGCCGAGCCGAATGCCGCAATACCGATGGCCAGCGCTGCTGCCACTGCGATAAGTCCAGTCATGAGTGATACTCCTTTCTACTTGCAATAACTGCTATATTCGCTATTCTACAACTGCCGTCCCGGAGCTTCGCTCCGCTCGGCTGCTGCCATTGCCTCAATCGTGCTCCGTCAGTTCTTCCGTCTCGCAGGCCTCCGACAGATAGATCGATGTCAGGAGCGAGAAAACGAGCGCCTGGATGAGCCCCATCAGGATGCTCAGTGCCTGCATGATGACCGGCACACCGATCGGGATGAGCTGGAAGAATACGTGTGTAGCCGTCTCCTCACCGAGCACATTGCCGTAAAGTCGGAGGGAGAGAGACAGCGGACGCACCAGCATCTCGATCGCCATCAGCGGCGCAATGAACGCCACCGGTTTGAACAGATGCAGGTAGTATTTCGGTCCGTGTGCCGCCTTGATGCCAGCCACCTGGGTCATGATAAAGACCGTGATCGCCATCGCCGCCGTGCAGTTGATGCTGTTGGTCGGTGCCGACAGGCCGTTGACCTCACCCGCGCCGGGCAGAAGCCCGGAGTAGTTGCAGCACAGAATGTAAATAAAGAGCGTTCCCACCAGCGGCAGATACTGCCGGGCGAGCTTTCTGCCCATGATATCCGAGAAGAAATTGAGCAGACCTTCCACAGCCAGCTCGACCGCGTTCTGCAGTTTGCCGGGGACGATACTCAAATGCCGTCCCGCCACGATAGCGAGGACCGACAGGAAGATCGTTATGAAGGAACTGGTGATCATGCCATCGGTCATGCCGATGTCATGGAGTGTACTGATCATGCTCTGCCGCTCTTTTCTTTCAGTCTTTGGACACTTCTTTCGGTTTATACCGCGCTATGAACAGCGGGTTGAGAATGGACATCGCCACCGCTGCGGCGACCAGGCAGGCGATCCAGTTGAACGGCACCATACCGCGTGCCAGAAAGATCACAGCCAGTGTGACGACATTGATGAAAAAACTGACCGCGGATCTAGCCATCACGCCGCCGAGCTGCTCCGGTGTATCGCTTTCAAAACCCTTTTTCCAGAGGAATCGGCCTTTTAAAAAAGCCACGATGCCGCCGAAGATGAGGCCAGCGATCGCGCCGATAACATACTCCACGTCTTCTCTCCTGTCCTGTAGCGTCCGTCCGGGAATAGGCTTCCCTTACTATTAATTATATCCCGACGGGCCCGAATGTAAAGCCGTCCGGCTCGTTTTGTGCACGGGCTGTTATCCATTTTTTGCATTTTCTGTGCCCGTCACAGCCCGCTGATAACGTTCCGCACCCACTTCTCCTGCCTGTAACGGATCCACAAAACGATCAGTTTGACGATCGCCTCAAACTGGATCGCCGCCACACACAGGTAGATCGGCCAATGGAAGACCAGCGCCGACACAAACGCGGCGGGGATGCCGAGCACCCACACACTGCCCGCATCGACGATCAGCGAGAACCGCGTATCCCCGCCGGACCGCAGGATACCCGTGACGATGATCATATTGAGCAAACTGACCGGCATCATCACACCGAAGATAAGAAGGATATACCGTGTGTACATGGCGCCTTCCGCCGTGAAATCAAATAATCCGACAATGGGGCGCCCGAGAACGATCAGCAGCAGACCGACAGTGATTCCGACAACAAGCCCGGCACGCAGGAATTTCTTTGCGTAGCCGCGTGCTTCTTCCAGATTGTTCTCCCCCAGCTTCTGCCCGAGCAGGATCAGCGAAGCATCCCCGACTCCCATAGCCGCGGTCTGGAACAGATCGTTGATCGCCAGAGAAGCCTGTACAGATGCGTACGCCGTCACGCCGACTCTGGCGAACGCCGCTGCGTACATGGTGACCCCCAGCCCCCAGAGGGACTCATTGAGGGTGACCGGCAGCGCGTTCCTGAGAACACGTCTGACGAGCTCTTTCGGCCATCCGAGAAACTCCCGGAGTTTGCCGGAAACCGGCACCCTGCCGCCGAAGATCAGAAAGGCGATGATGACCGCCTCGAGCGCTCTGGCAATGCAGGTCGCGAGCGCGGCGCCTTCCACGCCCATCCGCGGTGCGCCGAATTTGCCAAAAATCAGTATGTAATTCAGGATTGTATTGGTCGCAAACGAAACGATCCCCGTCACCAGCGGGATATGCGGTTTCTGGATCGAGCGCAGCGCTGTGTTGCAGGGAATGATCAGCACAAGGAAGAGCGTGGAGAACGCGGCGATCCGCATGTATGCCGCTCCGAGATCGATCATGACCTGGATGTCGGTAAAGAACCGCAGCACCGCATGCGGCATCCCATAAGTCAGAAGGAAAAACAGCGCGGCGATGATCCCGCAGACCAGCCACATAAAGCCCATGGTCTTGCGGATGTTCTTCATGTCCCCCGCCCCGAAGAACTGCGCGAGGAATGTCGAACAGCCTGCGCAGAAACCCCAGATCAGCAGGAAGAACACAAAGAAAACGTTGCCCGCAACGCCGACCGCCGACAGTTCGCTCTCCCCGAGACTGCCGACCATCAGGTTGTCGATCAGCGTCAATGAAGACGTGATAAGACCCTGCACCGAAATGGGCAGGGCCACCTTTGCCATGTTTTTATATAGAGTTTTGGAATCGACAGTCGTAAGACGTGGTTCCATGCGCTTCCTTCCTCATCCGGCAGATCCGCGCTGCCGCGGGCCGCCCTTACTGATGCAGGCCGTATTCCTCTTCTTCGCCGAACATGACGATCTTGAGGCCGGCTTCGTCAAGCATTCTCACGGACATTTCATCCGGGTAGCCTTCTTTGACAACAATGCGCTTGATCCCGGCGTTGATGATCATCTTGGCGCAGATGATACAGGGCTGGTGCGTGATGTAGATGCTTGCGCCTTCGATGCTCTGCGCAAGCGTTGCCGCCTGGATGATCGCGTTCTGCTCCGCATGGAGCGCCCGGCAAAGTTCATGCCGCTCACCGGAGGGGATACCCATCTTTTCACGCAGGCAGCCGCCCAGTTCCTCGCAGTGCGCCACGCCTTTCGGGGCGCCGTTGTAACCGGTCGCCACGACATGCTTGTCCTGGACGATGACCGCGCCGACATGCCGGCGCAGACAGGTGGAACGCTGCGCGGTGAGCTCCGCCATCTGCATGAAGTATTCGTCCCAGCTGGGGCGCTTGACCAACGGCTCATTCTTTGCCATGACTTGTCTCCTCCTCAAAATAGACCTTCATGAGATACAGACCCTGGGGCGGCGCTGTGTGACCGGCTTTCTCCCGGTCGGCGCCTGCCAGGATCGCGGGGATATCCGCGGCGGCCAGCCTGCCGCTGCCGACATCCACCAGTGTGCCCGCCATGATGCGGACCATGTTATACAAAAATCCGTTGCCGGTGACATCGATGTCCAGGATGTGGGCACCCTGTTCTTCCGGAAAAAACCCTGCTTCCAGGAATCGCTCCGTCAAACTGACCCGGTACACAGTACGGACCGTCGTCTCGCGCTCTTCCCCGCCGGCAGCCTGAAAACAGGCAAAGTCGTGCGTGCCTTCCATATATCCCGCCGCCTCGCGCATCGCGCTGATGTCGAGCGGTGTCCGCACATGATAGACATGATCGCGCAGATAAAGCGGCGCCGGATCGCCCGGCGCGCCGAGCAGAAGCCGGTACCGGTACGTCTTGCCCTTCGCGTCAAACCGCGCGTGAAACCCGTCCGGTTTCTCCACGGCCGATACGATGCGGATCCCGCCCGGCAGCGCATTGTTCAGCGCGAATGCGATGCGCTCTGTTGGAATGCCGTCGCCGATCGTGAATGTTGCGCATTGTCCCAGCGCATGG
>JAWRJC010000074.1:0-7512 GCA_040307715.1 Clostridiales bacterium
CTCCCGCTCCAGGACCCGAACGCCGGACTCCCGGGTATAGGACACAATGATCTCCCGGATGGCGTCGTCTGTCAGACGGAGCTGATTGCCGGTGAGCCCGTGCTTGGCCCGCTGCTTGGGCAGCAGGTGGCGCTTGGCGATCTGGACCTTTTCCTCCGCCGTGTAGCTGGGTACCTCGATCACTTCCATGCGGTCCAGAAGCGGCCGCGGGATCGTGCTCATGTCATTGGCTGTGGTGACGAACATCACCTTGGAGAGGTCGAACGGGACCTCGAGGTAATGGTCTGTAAAGGTCTTGTTCTGCTCCGGATCGAGCACTTCGAGCAGTGCCGAAGACGGGTCGCCCTTGAAGTCCGCGCCGAGTTTGTCCACCTCATCGAAGAGGAAGACCGGATCGCTCGTGCCCGCATCCTTGATGCAGTTGATGACGCGGCCGGGGATCGCGCCGATGTAGGTGCGTCTGTGTCCGCGGATCTCCGCCTCATCCCGCACACCGCCGAGCGACATCCGGACGTATTCGCGTCCGATCGCTCTCGCAACGCTGCGGACGATGCTGGTCTTGCCGGTGCCCGGAGGCCCGACGAGGCACAGGATCGGCGACTTCTGCGATTCGCTGAGCTGCATGACCGCCAGGTACTCGAGCACGCGCTCCTTGACCTTGTCCAGCCCGTAGTGGTCTTCGTTGAGGATCTTCTCAGCCTTCACCAGATCGATCTCGCTGCCGGAATACACGTTCCAGGGCAATGCCAGCAGCGTTTCGATGTAGGTCCGGATGACCGCTGCTTCCGCGCCGGAGGACTGCATCTTGGAGAGGCGGTCCATCTCTTTGCGGAGCTTCTCGCAGACATCCTCAGGGATGTCTTTCTCCTCCATCTCGCGCTGCCATTTCTCGATCTCATCTTCCACGTCCTCGTCATAGCCGAGTTCGTCCTGGATGGTGTGCAGCTGCTCGCGGAGATAGTATTCGCGCTGGTTGTGGCTGATGCGGCTCTTAACTTTGCTGGCGATGTCCTGCTCGATGTTGAGGATCTCGACTTCGCGCAGCAGCAGTTCGCTCAGCGCCGTCAGCCGTTTGCGGATGTCGAGGCATTCGAGGATCTTCTGCTTGTCCTCGACCTTGACATCCAGGTGTGCCGCAATGGCGTCCGCAAAGGCGCCGGGCGACTTGATGGACGCGACTGCCGCGTAAACTTCGTTGGCGATCTCGGGATTGGCGTTCATGTAATCGCCGAACGCCCCGAGCGTCGCCCGCATCAGTGCTTCGAGTTCCGCCGTCTGGCCGATCTCCGGATCGGGCAGTTCGCGGATCTCACACTCAAAGTACGGGACTTCCCGGATCACATTGACGACTTCACCGCGGATACCGCCCTCGACCAGGACACGGATCGTGTCGCCGGGGAGTTTGAGCATCTGTTTGATCTTGGCGATCACGCCGATGCGGTAGAAATCATCCGCGGTCGGCAGGTCGGTATTTTCGTCCTTCTGTGCCGTCAGGAAGACGTACTGGTGTTTGACCATGGCTTTTTCCATGGCGTTGATCGATTTTTCTCTGCCGACATCGAAATGCAGTACCATGTCGGGAAAGATCGCCATGCCCCGGAGCGGGATCACGGGAAGGACGAGTTCGTTCCCCGGTTGTCTGCGTTCGATCATGCTGCTGTCATATGCCATATGGTGCTCCTTTGTTCTTTCTTATTCGAATCTGAAACGGACAGAAAAGGCGGCATGCGCCGCCTTCTATCGCCGTCAGGCGGTTTCTTCCCCCGTCAGTTGCTGCCGGGACTCAGGCTCCTTGAGGACGAGCACCGGCTGCCGGCCGTCTTCGACCGTCGCTCTGGTGATGATGCACTTCTTCACATCCCTGCGGGACGGCACTTCGTACATCACATCCTGCATCAGCCCTTCCATGATGCTGCGCAGGCCTCTGGCGCCGGTCTTCCGTTCGAGCGCCTTGCGGGCGATCGCGCGGACGGCTTCTTCTTCGATCTCCAGTTCGACATCGTCGATGGCGAGGAGTTTTTTATACTGTTTGATCAGGGCGTTGCGCGGCTTGGTGATGATATCCACCAGCGCGTCTTCCGTCAGCTGTTCCAGTGTCACAACGACGGGCAATCTGCCCACGAACTCGGGGATCAGCCCATATTTGAGCAGATCCTCCGGCTGGACTTTGGTGAGGACCTTCTCGTCCTCCACCTGCCGGACTTCCGTGTCCTGGTTGAACCCGATGACCTTATCCCCCATGCGCCGGCGGATGACCTTGTCGAGTCCGTCGAACGCGCCGCCGCAGATGAACAGGACATTCGTCGTATCAAACTGCAGGAAATCCTGATGCGGGTGCTTGCGGCCTCCCTGCGGAGGCACGTTGGCCACGGTCCCCTCAAGGATCTTCAGCAATGCCTGCTGGACGCCTTCCCCGCTGACATCGCGGGTGATGGACGGGTTGTCGCCCTTGCGGGAGATCTTGTCGATCTCATCCACGTAGATGATGCCCTTCTGGGCTTTTTCGATATCGTAGTCCGCCGCCTGGATCAGCTTGAGGAGGATGTTCTCAACATCTTCCCCGACGTAGCCGGCTTCCGTCAGCGCCGTAGCGTCCGCAATTGCGAACGGGACGTTGAGGATGCGCGCGAGCGTCTGCGCAAGCAGTGTCTTGCCGGAGCCGGTCGGTCCGATCATAACGATGTTGCTCTTCGCAAGCTCGACATCATCGTCGGAAAGACGGATATCCTTCTGCTGCCGGATGCGCTTGTAGTGGTTGTATACCGCGACCGACAGGACTTTTTTCGCTTCTTCCTGACCGATGACGTACTGCGAGAGCGCTTCATCGATCTCCCGGGGGGTCAGCAGCCGCATGTCGCCGCTGTCCGGTTCCTGCGTACCGGTCTCGCCTTCCTTGAGGATATCCTCGCAAAGCGCGATGCAGTCGTCGCAGATATAGACATCGGGACCGGCGACCAGTCTTCTCACCTGACTCTGCGGCCTCCCGCAGAACGAGCAGACGATCTCCCCGTTTTCATCAAAATATGCCATATCTTTCTTCCTTTTATCTTTCTTGTCAGTAAGAATCGCCTAGCGGACCAGGATCTTATCGATCAGTCCGTACGCGAGCGCTTCCTCCGCATACATGAAGTTATCACGGTCGGTGTCTTTTTCGACCTGCTCGTACGGTCTCCCTGTATTCTCGCTGAGGATGCGGTTGAGTTTTTCCTTGGTGCGGCTGAGCCACTCCGACCAGATCTTGACATCCGTCGCCTGTCCGGACGCGCCGCCGAGCGGCTGGTGGATCATGACTTCCGCGTTCGGGAGCGCATAGCGCTTGCCCTTCGCGCCGGAGGACAGCAGGAACGCGCCCATGCTGGCTGCCATGCCCACGCAGATGGTGGAGACATCCGGCTTGATGTACTGCATGGTGTCATAGATCGCAAGACCGGCCGTCACGCTGCCGCCGGGGCTGTTGATGTAGAGGCTGATGTCCTTGTCCGGATCTTCCGCTTCGAGGAACAGCATCTGCGCCACAACGAGGCTCGCGATATGGTCGTCGATCTCTTCGCCCAGGAAGATGATCCGGTCCTTCAAAAGACGGGAATAGATATCAAAAGTCCGTTCTCCGCCGCCTGTCTGCTCGATGACATAAGGTACTAATGCCATGGGGTTTCCTTTCTCTAATGTGCATCATAGACCGCCCGCAGGCGGTCCATGAGAAACTACACGTGATGCGATACTGCTGCGGCTTTACTCTTCGTCCGCCTTGGCTTCGTCAGCCTTCTTGTCCTCTTTCTTCGGGACGACCTTCGCGTTTTCGAACATCAGGTCGATCGCCTTCTGGATGCGGACATCTTCGCCGACTGCCTTGAGGTTGTCTTCGCCGAGGTACTCCTTCAGCTTTTCAACATCGACATGGTTCTGTTCCGCCATATCATGGAGCTGCTTTTCGATCTCTTCCTCGGAAGCGGTGATCTCTTCCTGATTGGCGATCGCTCTGACGATCATGCGGTTCTTCACTCTGCGGAACGCGCTGATCTTCATATCTTCGCGGAACTCATCCACGGAGCGGCCCATGTACTGGATGTAGGTCGCCAGATCCATACCCTGCGCACGCAGCTGGTAGTCGTATTCCTGCATCATGTTGTCGATCTCGGTCTCGACCATGGCGTCCGGAACTTCGAAGTCGTTGGCCTCGCTGACCTTATCGAGGATGTCGTCCTTCATGATGCTCTCGGTCATCGCATCGCGGTCCGCCTGCAGTCTGCCGGCTGTGAATTCACGGAACTCATCCAGCGTATCCAGTTCGCTGATGTCCTTGACAAACTCATCGTCCAGTTCGGGCAGTTCTTCTTCCTTGATGTCGTGGACCACGCACTTGAAGACCGCCTCCTTGCCGGCCAGATCAGCCGAATGATACTCTTCGGGGAAGGTGACTTTGACGTCGACTTCCTTCTCTTTCTCTGCGCCGATCAGCTGCTCTTCAAAGCCCGGGATGAACGTGCCGCTGCCGATGACCAGACTGTAGCCGTCAGCCGTGCCGCCCTCGAACTGCTCTTCGCCGACGAAGCCTTTGTAGTCGAGGATGATGCTGTCGCCGTCTTTGACCGGACGGTCTTCGACGGTGATCATGCGGGAATTGCGGTGACGCAGGTTCTCAAGCTCCGCATCGACATCGGCATCCGTGATGGTCTGCTTGCGGTCTTCGACCTCCACGCCCATGTAGTCCTTGATCTCGACTTCGGGATAGACCTGCACGGTGATCGTCGCGGTGAAGCCTTTGCCCTTTTCGATGGGGGAGAACTCAACACGCGGAGAATCAACGACTTCCAGCCCCAGTTCATCGATGGCAGCGCCGTAGTTCGCGCTCAGCAGATCATTGATCGCATCTTCCGCGAACACGCCTTCGCCGTATCTCTTCTCGATGATGCTGCGGGGTGCCTTGCCCTTGCGGAATCCGTCGATCTGGAACTTACCCTTGTTCGCCTGGTAAACCTTTACCTTGGCGTTTTCGAATTCCTCAGCGGTGAATTCCATGGTGAATTTTGCGTCGTTGTTTTCTTTGCTGATAAAAGTGTTTTTCATTACTGTTCTCCTTACTGTTATGATTACTTGCCCAACAGGCGAAGTCCTCTTGCGAATTTGCTGCGTTCCTCGGGAACGAGGCCGTATGCGTCAGCCAGTGCCGCGCCGAGTTCGGTCAGTTCTTCCCGGCTGCCGGAGTAGAGTTCGATCTCCAGCTCGCAGACAGGCTCTTCCCTGCCTGCCGCTTCGATGCGGCCCTTGTCCAGCGAGACCTCGAAAATACTGACCCCTGTGTCGATCCGGAAGGACCGCCTGACGACCGCCGACCGGATCAGCGGGACGAGCGGCGCATCGCCGACCATCCTGTTCAGTTCCGGACCGATCTCACTCTCCGCGAATACGGACAGATCCGGTGCGGGCTCCTTATCGGACTCCGGCAATGTCACGTTGAGTTCCTGCCGGATGTGAAGGGCACCTTCGTTATTGCCCTTCCATTTCAGACAGGCCACATGCATACGTCCTTCCTTTCGGATACGGTATGCGATATCGCTGTCCAGCAGACGGCGGTCTGCTGTGTCATAATAGATGCCGTCGAATTCCTCGATGGAGCGGGTCTCCTCTTCCATCATGGAAAGCAGACGTTCGTCACGCCAGATCGCATCCAGCGTACGCTCGTCCGGGACGGCGTATTTCAGTTCTACTTCCATACTGCATCCTCTCCTGCACATGAATACAGATATATTATCACTTTCGCAAACCGATTTCAACAAAAAAGAAAGCGGCTCAACACGTTGCGATTCCACGTTTTTACAACGAAAAAAGCAGCCTGTCCGTGGCTGCTTTTCTACTATAATATGAAAACAACAGGCGGAGCTGGCAGGCACCAGCTGTATATCAGTCCCGCATGGTCGCGACGATGACCGCCTTGATGCTGTGCAGCCGGTTCTCCGCTTCGTCGAACACGACGGAATGCGGGCCGCGGAAGACTTCGTCGGTCACTTCGCGGATGTCATAACCGAGCGCCATCTGTTCTTTGGCCAGCTTGGTCTCAAAGTCATGGAAAGACGGCAGGCAGTGCATGAAGATCACATCGTCGTTCTCCGTTGCGGCGAGCATCTCTTCCGTTACTTTATACGGGGTCAGCATCCGGACACGCTCCGGGATCTCCGCTTCTTCGCCCATCGACGCCCAGATATCCGTGTAGATCGCGTCAGCGCCTTTCAGGCAGGACGGATCAGAAGAGATCTCGATGGTGCCGCCGGTCTCTTTGGCTGCCTCTTTGGCGTTGGCGACCCATTCCATATTGATCTTGCCGGCCAGTTCCTGCGGGCCGTAGGCGACGAAATGCATGCCGAGTTTGGCGCAGCCGTACATCCAGGCGTAGCTCATGTTGTTGCGGATATCACCGACGAAGACGACCTTGACTTCCGGGAGCGGCTTGTCGACATGCTCCATGATGGTCATCACATCGGCGAGGATCTGTGTGGGATGATCGACGTCCGTCAGGCCGTTCCAGACAGGTACGCCGGAATACTCCGCCAGCATCTCGACGATCTTCTGGTCGTAGCCGCGGTATTCGATGCCGTCATAGAACCGCCCCAGCACCTTCGCGGAATCCTCGATGCTCTCCTTCTTGCCGATCTGGCTGTCCTCGCTGCGCAGGAACGTCGCGACCGCCCCTTCGTCGAGGCAGGCGACCTCGAAAGAACTCCTCGTTCTGGTCGAAGTTTTATCGAAGAGCAGAACGACGTTCTTGCCCTCCAGCAGATGCTCCTTATTCCCGGATTTCTTCTTTGCCTTGAGTTCATGTCCCAGATCCAGCAGATACCGTACCTCGTCCGGTGTGAAATCCATCAGTGTCAGAAAACTCCTTCCCCTCAGGTCGATAGCCATAATGTGATTCCTTTCTTTTTCGTTCTTCTTTCC
Organism: Clostridiales bacterium; assembly: GCA_040307715.1. Lineage (GTDB taxonomy): Bacteria > Bacillota > Clostridia > Peptostreptococcales > Anaerovoracaceae > RUG13615. The sequence continues at coordinate 6,934 of JAWRJC010000074.1, forward strand.
TTCATGCGCGCTGCGCATCTTCTCATTTGATATCGTGTTGATCAGATCCTCGTGATGTCCACCATGTGGACATTATCTAGTGTCAGCCCGGACAGCAGGCAGTTCGCGAGCGCGTCCGCCGTATCGAGGCTGGTCAGCGTGACGATGTTGCGGTCGATGGCTTTGCGCCGCATCTGCACCGCCTGGACCGCCGGCTTTCGGCCGATGTCCGAAGTGCTGATGACAAAGTCGACGGCACCGGTGTCAAAGAGCGAATTGGTGTTGGGCTCCTCTTCATCAAAACGGTTGACCTTCATCGCGAAGACGCCGTGGCTGTTCAGGTAATCGCACGTGCCGGTGGTCGCCGCGATGGTGTAGCCGAACTTGACGAACTTCTTCGCGATCGGCACCACCTCCGCCTTGTCCTGATCGCGCACGGTGATGAGGACGAGGTTGTCCACCTTGTGCAGTTCGTATCCGGCAGCGAGGAACCCCTTCCACAGCGCGGATTCGAACGTGGTGTCGATGCCGAGTACCTCCCCGGTGGACTTCATCTCGGGACCAAGCAACGTATCCGCGTCGGTCAGCTTGGAGAAGCTG
>JAWRJC010000075.1:0-5796 GCA_040307715.1 Clostridiales bacterium
CCTTCTTTTGCGGTAAAGCTCACCCCGCGAAGAACCTGCTCATCGTCGTAAGCAAAGCCGACGTTATCAAATACAATGTCATGATCTGCCGGCGCAAATGTATCCGCCCCTTCTGCTGTTTTTGCGTCGTGGATCTCCATCAGCCGGTTCGCTGATACCTGAGACATGAACATCTCCGCGATCAACGCCAGCGCCTGGTCGAACGGCGCGTAGACGCGTGTGATCGCCAGCAGGAACATGAACAGGACCATGAAGTCGATCTGCCCCGACAGGATCAAACTTGTTCCGGTAAGGATGGTCGTTGCCACCCCCAACCGCATGATCACGCTCGCCGCATTGACAAAGATGCCGGTGTGCAGTTCGCCCCGGAGCATGGTTTTTTCATGTTCGTCGATCTTGTCGTTCAGAACATGCAGGAATCTGTCTTCCTGATTCGTCGCCCGAATCTCCCGGATGTTCTCCAGTGTCTCCTGAATGCCGTCTGACACCCGGACCCCTGCCGCCTTGGTGACCTCCGAATTGTGTTTGGTGAGTTTTCTGCTGCCGAACAGGAGCGCAAACGCTACCGGGACGCCCCACAGGCAGGCAATGGCCATCTGCCAGTTATAGAGAAGCATACCGGCCGCTATGATCACCGTTGAAATGTACGAGCCGTACAGATACCCCAGACAATGGGACCAGACATGCTCCAGACGGTTCACGTCGCCCATGACTGTCTCAGTAAGGTCAGCCAGGTCCCGCTTGCCGAAGTAGCCGAGGGGCAGCTTTCTCAGCCGTTCAGCCAATCCAATGCGGACGGCTTTGACCTCGCCGTAGACAAGGCCGTACGTGGCCCGGTACTGCTGCAGATGAGTGATGACCGATAATACCAGGAATGCCAGCACGAGCAGAATATAGAGGGTGGCTTTCGGCAGTTCTTCTCCGCTGGTCAGGACTGCCATGTAGTCTGACATCATAAGGAACAGGATCCCCATGCCCCCCATCACGAGCAGATTGACGATGACCGTCCAGAACGTACCCAGCTTTGTATTTCTGATGCCCTGATCGGTAAGCGCATATTTTCTCTGAAATTCTTTTCCGAACATGTATCTTACCCCCCTATATGCGCCATTTCACAGCATGGTTGTAATCGGTCCACATTTTTGCATAAAGGCCTCCCGCTGCAGCGAGCTGCGCATGGGTGCCTTCTTCCTCCACACGGCCTGAATCCAGTACGATGATCTTATCCGCGCTGATGACTGTCGACAGACGATGCGCGATCATGATGACGGTGCGGTCCTTTGTCAGAACGGTAAATGCCTTCTGGATCAGAGCCTCGTTCTCCGGATCTGCAAAGGCTGTGGCTTCATCCAGCACGACGATCGGAGCGTTCTTCAGAATCGCCCTCGCCAACGCCACGCGCTGCTGTTCCCCGCCGGAAAGGTAGGTCCCTTCCGTCCCGATGACCGTATCCATCCCGTCCGGAAGCTTTTCAAGGATGTCACCGCACTGCGCTGCGGAAAGAGCGGCCTGTACCTCGTCCCGCGTTGCGTCAGGTCTGGCGGCACGCACATTTTCCAGGATACTCGCCTTGAACAGATGATCGTTCTGGAAGACAAAAGCCACCTGATCCATCAGCACATGGGGATCCATCTCGCGGACATCCACGCTGCCGACTTCTACGGATCCTGAGCTGACGTCCCAGAATCGCGGGATCAGACTGGCAGCCGTTGTCTTGCCGCCTCCCGAAGGTCCGACCAGAGCTACCGTCTGTCCCGGTTCGACACGGAAGGATATGTGATCGAGCGCCGGGTTCTCCGCTCCGTCATAAGTAAATGAAACGTCTTTGAATTCTACACTGTTGTCCTCTGGAGTCTGCGGATGTTCGGTGATCTTAAGCACCGGGGCGCTCATCACCCGATCGATACGAGAGAGCGCCGTACTTGCCAGCATCATGCCGCTCGCAGCAAACATGATCCTGGCGAGTGCCGTGGACACGATCGCGGAGAACACCGCGTAGAATGCGAAATCCGTGACAAAGTCTGCGAAATTGCCGGCTTTCAGGGCACCGGGCGCCAGGATCAGGGCTACGGGAACAAGGAAGACAAAGGCGCCTTCCGTAAAGGTCAGATTGATCGACTGAGGCATCCGGCAGACATCCCCCTGATAATGCTCCGCCTTGGCGCTGTAGTCTTCAATGGCTTGTTTGAAAGCACGGAACGAATAGACTGTCTGCTGAAACACCTTGACCACCGGGATCCCGCGAACATATTCTGTCCCGGCTTTGCTCATCACGTCCTGCGCCGCCTGGTATTCAGCCATCAGCCTGGCATTCTTGCCGCCCATCATAGTGAACATCGCGGCGATGGAAACAACGGCCGCCAGAAGACAGGCAGCACCCATCCTCCAGTCAAAGATAAACATCAGTACGATCATGGAGATCACCATCGCTGCGCTTCCGACGATATCCGCCAGATTGTGGGCGAGCAGGGTCTCCGTCTCGGAGGCCGCCCCGTCCAGACGGTTTCGGATCAGGCCGGACGCATTGGCATCAAAATAACCAAGCGGTGTCTTCATCAGATGCGCCATGCCCTGTTTGCGGATATTGGAAGCGGTACGGAACGCAGCCAGATGGGTACACATCAGCGCCCCGAAATAGACCGCGATACCGGCTACGGCAAAGGCGAAGGCCATCCAGCCGTATCGGGCGATCCCCGCAGCTTCTGTCCAGTCCGGTGCAGCCGCGATCAAATCCCTTGCTACCAGCCAAATGCAGATGTAAGGAGCCATCCCCAGCACCATAGCCACGCCGGAAAGCCCCAGTCCAAGGAATGTCAGGCCCTTGTAGCTGCCTGCATAATCAAGCAGCACTGCCAAGTCACTTTTCTTTTTTTCTTTCATAAAACCAGCGCCCCTTTTTAATAAATGCAATGTGAATACGATTGTTATTTCAGAGAAGCAGCTTGCTTTCTCAGTACTTTTTCCGCGATTCTCATGCCCGCAACGGCAACCGGAATCGTCAGGACAAGCATGAGGATCAAAACGGGGATATTCTGGATGACTGTCTCCATCTGATTCGCGTAACCAGCCGGCATCTCCTCTACCGCCGCTGCAAGAGACCCTTTCGTATCCGTCCACCAGTGGGCAGAATATGCATAGAAGGAGAATGCAAACGGAAGAAAGCCCCAGCGTACACCTTTCAGTGTTTCATACCCGTTCATCCCTCTGACAAGTTCCGCAAGTAATGCAAGAACAATCATGCCGATGATCAAGGCAGGATTCCCCTCACCGGATATCAAGGCGACCGCCAGTGCAACTCCGTTCAGAATTACAGCGGCTCCGAAACACTGCAGATTGGCAGCGGTATACAGATACACAAAACTGAACAGTAAAGGCAGAAATGTGCCCACATAGGCATAGCACGCGGGATGGATCAAGCCGCAGCTTGAACCGAGGACAAACAGAACCGTGTAAATCACAGCGGCTGCCAGAAGGCGAACGAAAGGTAGTTTTTTCATAATGATCACCTCTTCTCTTTGACAAATCACAGATTGTTTCTTGCAGCGGTTAGTTATTGCTAACCATAGACCGGAAAAAAACGCTTTCTCCGTACCCTGATCCGGAAAGCGTTTTGTTGCTTTTTTCTTTCCTGCACTACCCCACCAATGTGACGAGCCACCCCACCAGCGCCGCGGGGATCAGCGCGAAGATAACACCGGGAAACAGCATCCCTTTCGCGTGAAACCACTTCTGATGATAGGCCCTTTCCATGTGCTCGGTCCCTTCCAGCCGGAACATCGGCAGATTGGCAAACAGCACCCAGTCGAGGAAGCAGGTGTCGTATACACCGATCCACACCATCAGGCCGAACGTCAGCAGAAAGCCCTGCCTGAAGGTCTCTGCCCCCGCAGCGAGGGAGCAGACCAGCAGAATGCCTGTAAAGATCAGAACGCCGGCGCCCTTTGTCAGAAGCACATTCTTAGATCGATAGCTCACTTCAATCCTCTCATGTGTCTTGAAATATTCCTCCTGTATGTCAGGCGGATAATTGTGGATGCTTGCGGGACTGTATTTTCTGTCGCCTCGATAATAGATGAAGATCATTGCGGTAAAGACTGCTGCAAAGATGATCATTTCGATCAGAATCGCCTGGATTTTCATGGTTCACACCTCTTTTGCCACCTGTGCCGTATCTTATTGGTCGCCTTTGATGACGTGAAAGTCGCAGCATTCCCCGCCGGCGCCGAGAGATCATAGGAAAAATCAAAGACCCTTAAACTTCCGTATGTTCAGCTCAGGAACCGCTTTGGAAGTATATCCGTGGACAACTTTACTGAACATGAGAGGAAATAATCTGCCTGCGATTCCAAGTTTCATTGTGCCCTTCTCTCAATAGAACAACGTGCAGATTCAGGCTGCCGAATCTGATTCCACGAGGGCATCATGCCCCGCAGGCGGTTAAATGCCGGCATTGGAAAATCGGACTTCTTTGACCGGATCGTCTGAAACCCTTCGTCCAGATCCTCCATTTCACCCGGTGCATGGTGGCAATGCTCCGTCGTGCAGAGCGCGCCCAGCCGTGTCCTGGTTATCCAATAGATCACTATCTTGACCATCCTGTTCATGAAGCCCGGCTCCAGTGTTTTTTCATCACCCACCGGGCGAACGGGATACCCCATCGCCATCAGCAGATGATAAGCGTCCCTGACCGCAGCGAGCATGAGCTTTCGATCCGCTCTGGTGGATTTCTTAAGATCACAGCCCGTTTTGTAGCAGAGATACACGACCGGCAAGATAAACGCCGCGTGGTATTTCAGCCACGCATCCATGTTATCGCAGTAGACCACAGAGAGTCTGCTGCCTGAGAATGCCTGCTGTAAGACCGCTTTCACCGTTTCCGGCACTTCCTCATGCGCTTTCCCGATAGTCAGCCGGCCGTCACCCGTGTGGACGGTCGTCAGCCGGCCGTTCTCCCTTGTTCCGGCAGTGGAGCCGAATCCGAACAGCACCGTTTTCGGTGTCCTGCTGTTTTCAAGTACCCGGGCTTCCATCTCTGAAGCGGACAGGTTATTGCCTGTCAAAACAACGATCGGGCTGTTGATTTGTGCGAGGTCCGGCAGGATCTGTTCCATCTGTCTGTACTGCATGACCGCAAACACAATATCATACTGTTCCCCGTCCGGAGCTTCCAGTACACGGAGGTGATCGACCGTGTCCTTCCGCTGCACATAATGATGGATCCGAAGTCCTTCCGTCCGAAGGGTCCCGGCCCATGCACCCCGGGCGATGACAGTCACCTCATTACCGCAGGCCGACAGCACGTGCGCAAGCTGTCCGCCGATCACACCGGCACCATATACCAGAATCTTCATATTTCCTCCTGCCATACTCTTCATTACAGGCTAAGTAACTCCTGCACCATCCGTTCCGGGTAAAAAAACGCCATATCTGCGTGATCCATCCCCGCAAAGCATTTAAATCCCGTTCCCGGGACAACCTTCTTCATATATTTCAGATCCCAGTCTCTGGCTTTGCGTTCTTTTTCGGCATACCAGTAATGCATCTTGCCGGAGAGACGCGGAACCTTCTTCGGCACTTTATAGTTGTTGCAGGAATCGAAGGTCCTCCAAAGTGTCTTATATGTGCAATGGCGGAAAATATCGGCCACGTATTTGAGATCCTCCTCGCTGTACTGGGTGGAGCTAAATGCCTTTACGATCATTCTCTCCCCGCCGAGTTTCCCGAGTGCCATCATTCCGAAATCACGCAGTGCGATAAACCGGGTCAATATCCATGGCAACTGATAGGGCGTGATCC
>JAWRJC010000076.1:0-6495 GCA_040307715.1 Clostridiales bacterium
TTCGATGCTCTTCGGGGCGGGCAACCTGATCTTCCCGCCGGAGATCGGTCTTTCGGGCGGCACCTCCTGGTGGCAGGGGTATCTGGCTTACTTTCTGGCGGATGCGGCGCTCGGCATCTGCAGCGTCTTCGCGATGCTCAAAGTGGATGGCAACCCGGACCGCCTCACAGGAACGGTTGGCCGCACGGGCTCCCTGATCATCAATCTGGCGTGCATCATCTGCATCGGCCCGCTGCTGGCGATCCCGCGCAATGCGGCTGTCACGTTCGAGATGGGTGCGGTGCCGCTGCTGGGGATCGAGCCGGGTAGTCTCGTCGCCAGACTGATTTTCTCGGTGCTGTTCTTTGCGGTCGTGGTCGTGCTGACGATTCGGCCGTCCAAAGTCATCGACATCCTCGGCAAATACCTGACGCCTGTGCTCGTGGCGGCGATCGCGGTGCTGATCATCCGCGGCATCATCAGTCCAGCCGCACCGGCCGGACCGGCAGTCTCGGAATCGCTCTTCCGGGACGGCATCTACAATGGCTACCAGACCCTAGACCTGATGGCGGGCCTCTTCTTCTCGATCCTCGTGATCGAATCGATCCGCGGCAAGCAGGCGGAAGGTGCGCTCGGTGCGGTCGGTGAAAAGAGGGCGGCGGCGCGTGCAGCCCTGCTGGCAGGCGGTCTGCTCTGTTTTGTGTACGGCGGCATGACGTATCTTGGCGCAACGACCGGCTCGCAGTGGACAGAAGCGTTCCTGAGTGGGGAAATCAATCAGGCGGGGCTTGTTGTCAACATCGCCCAGTCTCTGCTGGGGAATATTGGCGTCGGCGTCCTGAGCGTCATCGTGGCGCTGGCGTGCCTGACGACGGCGATCGGTCTGACATCCGCGGCGGCGGAGTATTTCGCCGGCCTGCTCGTTTCGCAGCGCACAAAAAAAGAAGACATCCGGAATGTCTCCTATGACCGCATGTATGCCGCTATGATCCTTCTCGTCTCGGGCGTTTCTCTGGTGCTGAGCAATTTCGGGCTCTCCGCGATCATCAGCATCGCGGCACCGGTCCTGATGCTGTTCTACCCGGTCGTCATGTTCCTGACGCTGATGACGCTGCTGCGCGACGTGCTGCGCAAGCAGAATATCTACCGGCTCGGCGCGGGCGTGAGTTTCCTCATCAGTGCGCTGACGGTGCTGGCGGATACCTGCGGCGTGGAAGCTTGCAGCTTTATCCATCAGCTGCCGCTCGATGCATATGGCTTTAACTGGCTGATCCCAGCGGTCATCGCCGCTGTGATCGGGTACTTCCTGCCCGGCAGGGAGATCGGAGAAGAGATCAAGGACTGACATCGAGAAAGCCAAAGACTAGCGGTATGAGACCCCCGGCAGGTGGTCTTTGAGCAGATCCTTGGTCGTTGCGAGGACTTCCTCGAGGGGAGCATCGCCGTATTCACCGGCGAGCCAGTCCAGATACGCGTAGGCGATGCAGACGGCGCACAGGTCGCTGCGGATACGCTGGGTGTTGGAATGCCCAGCGGTCTTTTCGTTGACCGAACTGGTCGATTCCGCAGTATTGTACTGCAGCAGGCGGCCGATGCACTCCTTGAACGCATTCTTGAAATCAAACCGATTGCCGGCTTTGGCAACGTGCCGGAAGAAGTCGATCTCCCGGTACATCAGGGTGTTAAGGATCGCGAAGAACTGGTCGATGTCAAAGTGATCGAGCTTTGCGATCTCACCGGCAATTTCTTTTTCCATATCGTCGACAAATTCCAGAAAAACATCTTCGACGATGTCGTAGTGGGCATAGAAGGTCATTCGGTTCAGGTCCGCCTTGCGCGTCAGCGCGGCGATCGAGAAGTGCGTGTCCTCTTTTTCGATGACCAGATCGATGAAGGCACGGCGGAACAGTTGCTTGTTGCGCAGAAAGCGCCGGTCGGTGGAAGTCTTGTACATGGTCGTTAGGGGGATGAGGAATCGCGATTCCTCATCATTTCTATACAAAGTGATAGTTACTAATCAATGTGATTATTATTGCGCATTGTGCCGCCGCGGTCAAGCCAGCATAATGGGATTGCAGAGAGCCGGAAGGCTCCGTAAAAAACAAACGCGCGAAAGGCGCGGAAAAATGGAGGCACTATTATGGATCTCATTATGAAACTGATCAGCGGCTATCCGTCGGGTGACGTATCCGGGCAGGATTTCGTCGACCATCTGAGCATCGGCGCACCGGGCTGGCAGGGGGCATGGCTGGCCATCGCGCTGGCGGTCGTCTTCGGCCTGCTGGTGTACATCATCCCGATCTACCTGACCGAAAAGGACAAACTGGGTCCGTACCCGCTGTGGATGCATACATTCTACTGGGCGGCGGATTTCATGGGCATATGGGTCTTCCTGGCCGCATGGAATCGCTACGACCACTTCCTGCTGTTCCTGCTGCTCGCCATCGGCGAAGCGGTCTGGGTCGGCATGGAGACATACTGCCTGCAGCGCGCGCTGACGTACGAAAAGGACGTCATCTGGAAGCCGGGCACACCGTTCAAAGACCACATGAAGGACATCGTGTTCCAGATCGTGATCTTCTACGTTGGGCTCAACTTCCTGCGTTTCGAGCTGCACGACGAGACCATGTGGAAGTTCTGGATCTTCACGCAGGTGCTGATCACCATCGCGCCGGGCCTCGTCCTCGAAAAGCGCGGATATCGCCGCGGCAACAACAGGGCGCTGCACATCGTCTTCATCTGCGTCGCGCTCGTTTCATTCAACCCATGGTGCAACATGTGGCTGGCGATCGCACCGGATTTCTTCTCGCTGTCCGAGAATCCGTGGTACTACCTGATGGGTGTCGTGTGCCTGTTCTTCGCGGTGCGCGGGCTGATCGTCTACAACAAACTGCCTGAGAAAGGGAAGGCGGCATAAACAGCTGCTTGCTATATAGGGGGAACTATGGAAAGGGAATCGCCTGGTATGGCGATTCTCTTTCGCTATGCGCCTTTGTTCTTTTTGCGGCGGGAGCGCGGAGAAAGGTAATGGATGATGGAGAAAAAGGTTGACAATATCGGCTTTCGATAATAGTATGAAGATGTAATATCGATAATCGATAAACGAAATTCGATAATAATGCGGAAATCGATGGTGATGTGCGATTCCGCCTGATAAGGAGGGGTGATATGGGCAAGAAAGCACTGGAGCCAATCACTGAATCTATGTTCTACGTGCTGTTGTGCCTGCACACGAGGAATATGTACGGCACTGAGATCGCCAATCTGGTCCGCCGGCTGACCGCTGGCCGGGTGCAGCTCGGACCGGGGACGCTGTATTCGATCCTTTCTACGTTCGAAGAGGAGGATGTGATCATGCGGGCGCTGCAGCAGGGGCGCCGGATCACATACCAGATCACAGAGAAGGGTGAGCAGCTATACCAGGGAGAACTGGCACGGCTGCAGGCTTGTCTGGAGGATGCAAAGCGGGATCTTGGCCTGTAAAGAGAGTGACGAAAGAGAACGGACGAACCGGGGAACTGACATGAAAAGATTATTCGCAAAGCAGCTGTATTTAACTCGTATGATTTTGACTATAAGGAGGACTGGCTGAACCAGATGGCAAAAGAGGGCTATCTGCTGGTGCATGATGGCATCTTCGTCTGCCGCTTTGAAGCTTCTGACAACCACAGCCGGCGGTACTGTATCGTTCCGAAGGATGACAGCGATCTTTCACAGGAAGAGCTGGACCTGTATCAGGAGCAGGGCTGGTTCCTTCTTTCCGGCCGTGCAGGTACAAGCATTTTCTATACAGATGAGACAGATGCACCGGATCTGTTTACCGATGAGCAGAGTTATCAATCTTACCTGTCAAAATCATTGCGGTCTTTTATCTGGAACTGTTTCACCTTCCTTGTGCTCGCACTGATATGGGCTTTCAACCTTTATATTTCACTGCCGGGCGGGCAGATGGAGGGCTTGTACGGATTGACCGACCGGACGATGGGATTGGAAATCAGCTACTTTGTCACGGCGTTGTTGATTGTTGGTTTTTACACAGCAGAAGGCATTGCCAGGCTTCGTGCAAGGCGCAGAATTCTGCAGGGCATTCGAAGAGAGTACCGGAAAGGCACGTATTTGAGAAAGTGGCTGACCGGATGGTGGACCTATGTGCTGATCGTGTTGGTCATTGCCGCCGCAGGTTATAGTTTATTCAACGGGACCGGGTTGGACATCCAGGAGGCGATGGCTTATCAGGGCGATTCTCCTGCGATGTTCAGGGAATTCTCACCGGAGGAATGGGACTTCGTCAGAGCTCATACGGGAGACGAGTTGCCGGCGGAAGAAAAAGCGGCGCAGTACGATTATGAACTGCGGCATGTTACCAATACGACGCTGCGGGAAGGCTATACCGAAGATGTCTGGCCGAAAGAATATACTGGTTATGATGACTTTGAACTGCCGGAGTACTACAGCATGACCTGTGACTTCCGGAAGGAGAAAACCGCAGTCAAGATGCTGAACCGGCAGATCGGCATTGACATGAACCAGAGCACCAATCCGCAGCTGGCAGAAAAGAACGCAGCGGAAATTGAAGTCGCGGACTCCAAGGCGGGGGTAGATTACGCTGGATACTACGACGAACGCGACGCGGAAGGAGACGGCTGGCAGTATCTGTATCTGCGCAAAGGGACGAAGGTCGTCTATGTGTCGTACTCCGGAAGCCAGGATCTGCTGGATGCGCTGGCGCTGTTCGCGGACCAGCTGTAGGGGATGGTGAAGATGCCGGTCTTCGGCCGGACAGAGCGATTCCACAGGCTGGTTGAACGCCCCGCGGGCATATGGTAAAATACCTACTAAATGAATGGGCAGTATGATTGTGCTGCCTTGAAAGAGCAACGCGCTTACCGCAGGAGGGAAGCACATGCGGGAACATGAAAAGATTGAGCGGCTGGACGAACTGGTCGCACAGATGAATAAAAACTACGAAGAGAACGATCTTCTGAATGCACTCGGCAAGCACCGGCTCCCGGACAGAGACCGGATCATCGTCATCATCAAGGCGATCCGCCGTCTGATGTTCCCCGGGTATTTCGGGCTGAATGAGTTCGATAAGGCGAACACCTACTACTTTGCAGGCGGGTTGATCAATTCGGTCATCGAAGAACTGCGCAAGCAGGTCATCATCGCGCTCAGCTACGATAACGAACAGGAATCGCCCACCCCGGACATCGTGGAACAGGCGGAGGAAATCTGCTTTGAGTTCGCGGAGACGTTCCCGGAGATCCAGCGGCTCCTGCTGACGGATCTGCAGGCGGGCTTTGACGGCGACCCGGCGGCGAAGAGCAAGGAATCGATCATCTTCTCGTACCCCGGCCTGTATGCGATCTTCGTCTACCGCGTGGCGCATGAACTCTACACGCGCAAAGTGCCGTTCATCCCCAGGATCATGACGGAGTACGCGCACTCCCGCACCGGTATCGACATCAACCCGGGCGCGACGATCGGCGAGTACTTCTTCATCGACCACGGCACCGGCGTCGTTATCGGTGAGACGACCGAGATCGGCAACAACGTCAAACTGTACCAGGGCGTGACGCTCGGCGCGCTGTCCACCAGACAGGGCCAGCTGCTACGCGACGTCAAGCGCCATCCGACCATCGAAGACTATGTCACGATCTACTCGAACGCGACCATCCTCGGCGGCGAGACCGTCATCGGCGCGCATTCGGTCATCGGCGGTTCCGCGTTCATCATCGACAGCGTGCCCCCGAACACGCGTGTCAGCGTCAAGAGCCCCGAACTCACTTTCACGGACGGCGAAGACGGCCGGACCACCAAGGCGTACGACTGGGAAGACTAGGCGCAAAGGAAAACAGAATACGAAAACAGACGGTCTTAAGACCGTCTGTTTTTTATGCCGTCAATATGGAACGAGGGCGTTTTTTTGGACACCTTGTGCGGTACGATGGCAATGTCAGGAGGGGGACTGCCGATCAAGGCATGTTCCGCCGGAAAGGATCCTGCGCAAGGGTCCGCTGCCCTGACAAGAGGTACAGTGAGATGAGTAAGGCGGAGAGAAAGGACACGGAGACGATGTACGTGGATGAACTGAAGAAGGCGCTGTTTGAGAAGTGCGACAGCATCGCGGAGTTCCTGGAGATTATGGAAGCGATCGAGGACCGTGTGTACGGCACAGAGGAGTCTCCTGCCGCATAGGTGCGGTGCCCGTGATCGCAGGCAGCGTGATCGCAGCAGGACATCGCCGGCTGTGAACGGCAGTGGTATACTGATAGTGGAAAGAAAGAGAGGATGAGAGATGTACGGAGCGATCATTGGAGATATTGCGGGCAGTTCCTACGAATGGCACGCGACAAAAGACAAGGATTTTGAATGGTTCCGCAAAGGCAGCCGGTTCACGGACGATACCGTGATGACGGTGGCAGTGGCGGAGTCTCTGCTCGGCCTGCTGGCCGGCAACGGTACGTACAGCCCCGGCTGGCGGAGCCTCGGGGACTGGTCGGATGTGGATACGAG
>JAWRJC010000077.1:0-3164 GCA_040307715.1 Clostridiales bacterium
CAGTACCAGCACGATATGGATCAGAAAAAACTGGAGAAAGAGCTCCACGATGTTGTGGAAGCCTGTGTCAACAGCGTCGGTGTCGACCTCAATACGGCATCTCCGTCGCTGCTCAAATATGTGGCGGGGATCAACGAAGCGGTCGCGAAGAGCATCGTGGCGTACCGGGAAGAAAACGGCCGGTTCACCTCCCGCAGGCAGCTGCTGAAAGTGCCCAGGCTTGGGGCAAGAGCGTATGAGCAGTGCGCCGGGTTCCTGCGGATCGCGGGCGGCACGGAAGTGCTGGACGCGACCGGGATCCATCCGGAGTCGTACGAAGCAGCAAAGAAAGTGCTTGCGGGGCTGGGGCTTGACCTCGCGGACATCGGCAATACCGGACGCTGCAGGGAAGCAGTCCGCGCGCTGCGCAAAGACCGCAGGGCGATGCAGCGGATGGCGGAGGAAACCGGCGTAGGCGGCTTCACGCTGGAGGACATCCTGAGCGAGATCGAAAAGCCGGGGCGCGATCCGCGCGACGATGCGCCGGAAGTCGTCTTCCGCCGCGATGTGACATCGATGGAAGACCTGCAGCCGGGGATGGAACTGACCGGCACGGTCCGCAATGTCGTGGACTTCGGGGCGTTCGTCGACATCGGGGTCAAGACCGACGGGCTGGTGCACATCTCGCAGCTGGCGGACCGTTTTATAAGACACCCCCTCGATGTGGTGGCAGTGGGAGATACCGTCAAAGTCCGTATTTTGGACATTGATCACAAAAAAGGGCGGATCAGCCTGACCATGAAAGGGGTGGCGCAGCCCGGGAACAGGGCGAAGAAGCACTGAGGACGCGATGCTTTTGTTAGAGATTTATCAAAAACCCGCCGAAAACGGCAAAAAGGCATTGCGACTTCAGGCACCTCATGGTATGATTACAGAGTGCGAAAATGGGCACAAAACGTCATTATAGTAAGGAGTAACGAGATGATTTTAGAGACAATAATTAACTTCTCGGCGACGATGGGTATCACAAATCTCGATTACCGTTCGGTGATCATGGTTGCGGTAGCCTGTGTTTTCCTGTTCCTGGCCATCAAGTTCGGTTTTGAGCCGCTGCTGCTCGTTCCGATCGCATTCGGCATGCTGCTTTCCAACCTGCCGCTGACCGGCATTTTCGAGGCGCATCCGGAAGGAGAGTTCGCCACCTGGGGCTTATTCTCAGTATTCTATGCATTAAAGCCAGTCCTACCATCATTGATATTTATGGGCGTAGGTGCCATGACTGACTTTGGTCCGCTGATCGCGAATCCGAAGTCCCTGCTCATGGGTGCCGGCGCACAGTTCGGTATCTTCATTGCGTTCACAGGCGCGATCCTGTTCGGCTTCAACGCGCAGGAAGCGGCTTCTATCGGCATCATCGGCGGTGCGGATGGTCCTACCGCGATCTTCCTGACCCAGAAGCTGGCACCGCATCTGCTCGGCGCGATCGCCGTTGCCGCGTATTCCTACATGGCACTGGTCCCGATCATTCAGCCGCCCATCATGAACGCGGTCACCACCAAGCATGAGAGAATGATCAAGATGGAACAGCTCCGTCCGGTCAGCCAGAGAGAGAAGATCCTCTTCCCGATCATGGTCACGATCCTGGTCGTCCTGCTGATCCCGTCGGCTGCTCCGCTGGTCGGCTGCCTGATGCTCGGCAACCTGTTCAAAGAGTCCGGCCGTACGCTGCGTCTGTCCGACACCGCGTCCAACGCCATGATGAACATCGTCGTCATCATGCTCGGCCTCTGCGTCGGTGCTTCTGCAGTCGGTGAGACCTTCCTGACCTGGTCCACCATCAAGATCGTTATCATGGGTGTTGTCGCATTCGGTTTCGGTACGTTCGGCGGTCTGATCATCGCGAAGATCATGAACGCTGTCAGCAAGAGCCCGATCAACCCGCTGATCGGTTCGGCCGGTGTATCCGCTGTTCCGATGGCAGCCCGTGTATCCCAGGTCGAAGGTGCTAAGAACGACCCGACCAACTTCCTGCTCATGCATGCCATGGGCCCGAACGTTGCCGGCGTTATCGGTTCCGCAGTCGCGGCTTGCACCATGCTGTCCATGTTCGGTCCTTATGTATAGACCGTACGCAGCACAGTAACAGCAGGAAAAACGAGACAAGAACGGGAGACCGCTTCGGCGGTCTCCTTTTTGTTGCCGCGGACGAATACGAGGGCGTGGGCGGCGCTTCTTCGGCCCGCGTCCAATCTTCTCGTAAAGATAGAGTTTTAGGCGGCAACATGGTATAATTTCTAAAGTATGCGGCTAATCTGCCGGTATACGAAAAAGGATAAGAAAGACGGAGTAAATCAGAGGAGAAAGCAAGACGGATCATGCATAATTCAGAACGAAACGAGGGGCCTCTTGCAGGCATCGCTGCCCGCTGGATCGAAACAGTGGAAGATGAAAACGGCGCCCTGCAGTCGATCTCCTTCAAGAATACCGAACACTTCAATTTCGCCTATGACGTCGTCGATGAACTGGCGCGTCTTACGCCGCAGAGGCGGGCGATGCTGTATGTGGACAAAGAGAAAAACGAGCGGTCGTTCACCTTCAAGGAGATGAGCGATTACTCCTCCATGACGGCCAACTACTTCAAGCGGCTCGGCATCGGCAAGGGAGACCGCGTCCTTCTGGTGCTCAAACGGCATTACCAGTTCTGGTTCGCGATCCTCGCGCTCCATAAGCTTGGCGCCGTCGCCGTTCCCGGCACGCACCAGCTCAAAGAAGAAGACTTCCGGTACCGGTTTGAGATCGGCAAACTGAAAGCCGTCTTCTGCACGCACGAGGATGACGTCGTCGAAGAAGCGGACAAGGCGCTGGCGGATCACCCGGAGATCATCAAGATCATGACCGGTATCGCGAAGCCCGGCTGGCACGAGTTCAACGAGGAACTCGCGATGGAGAGCCGCGATTTCGAACGTGTCGTGACGAACGGTGACGATCCGATGGTCATGTTCTACACCTCCGGTACGACCGGACAGCCCAAGATGGTCACGCACAATTTCAAGTACCCGCTCGGGCATTACATCACGGCGAAGTACTGGCAGCACGTCGACCCGTACGGTCTGCACTTTTCCGTTGCGGATACCGGCTGGGGCAAGGCGCTATGGGGCAAACTGTACGGTCAGTGGCTGTGCGAG
>JAWRJC010000078.1:0-12450 GCA_040307715.1 Clostridiales bacterium
AAAACAAAAGTGGAAGGCAGTCCGTTCTGCCGGATCACGGAACGCGCCGGCGCGAATGTCACCGGGGACAAGGCTGCGCCTGCAGAGGTCGTAACCCACCTGAATATGGACGGCTGCGGCACAGACCACGCCTGGGGGACCTATCTGCATGGTCTCTTCGACAGCGGCGAGGTCACCGAACGCCTCGCGTCCTATCTGTGCGAGAGAAAAGGGATTCCCTATGAGAGCGCAGGTCCGGTCTCACGGCTCGACTACGTGCAGCATCAGTACGATATTCTGGCGGACGGTGTGCGGAACGCCCTGCCGATGGATCAGATCTACGCGATCATGGACAAGTATATGCGCTAATGGAAGTACCATACTCCGATGAAGGGAAAACAGATATGACATATGAATACGAACATGTAAAACCGGCTGATATCGAAGCGACGAGCATGAAGATCATCGGCGAGGAACTGGCGGAGAAAGGGATCGTCCTTTCTGAAGAGGAATCGCCCATCGTGAAACGCGTCATCCACACGACCGCGGACTTCGAGTACGCGGAAAACCTGTACATCAGCGAAGGCGCTGTGGAAGCGGCCATCAAAGCTGTCGCGGGCGGTGTGCGGTTCGTGACCGACACCAACATGGCGCTGTCCGGCGTCAGCAAACCGGCGCTCGCCAAGGTGAACGGCGAAGCGGTGTGCTACATGGCCGATCCGGAGGTTGCAAAGGCGGCGAAGGAAAACGGCACGACCCGTGCGGTCGCGTCCATGGAGCGCGCGGTGACAGACATGGTCGGCATGCTGCCGGAAGGCGGGCAGCTGATCCATCTGCCGTTGGTCTTTGCGGTCGGCAATGCGCCCACGGCTTTGATCAAGCTGTCGGAGATGATGCGGGAGGGGCTTCGCCCGGCGCTGGTGATCGGCGTTCCCGTCGGTTTTGTCAACGTCGTGGAGAGCAAGGAGGAGATCATCGAGGTCTGTAAGGCGGCCGGTGTCCCCGCGATCGTCGCCAGAGGCCGCAAGGGCGGCAGCAACGTTGCGGCGTCGATCTGCAATGCGATTCTGTATATGGCGACCGATCATGTGGATCCCGCGAGCCGCAAGTGGCTGTAAGAAGAGCGCTTTCAAAAGAAGAACCTGCAAAAGAAGGCGCTCCGGCGTCTTCTTTTTATAACCGGCGATTTATTTTGAATCAGTTAGAATATTCTATTTATTGCACGTTATTTTGTGGTAAAATGATTCATATATTTATCGACAACCAAATGTGAAAGGAGAAGAGAAGAATGGCAAAGAACCTTGATTGGGACAACCTGGGATTTGCATATCGCGAGATCGACTACCGCGTCGTCGCGAGATATAGAGAAGGTTCCTGGAGCGATCTGCAGCTGATTACGGATCCGACAGTCCACATGTCCGAATGTGCCGCTGTCCTGCAGTATTCCCAGACAGTATTTGAAGGCCTGAAGGCTTACAGAACAGCAGACGGCCGTCTGGTCACCTTCCGTCCCGACATGAACGCAAAGAGACTGATGGACAGTGCTGACAGACTGGTCATGCCGCAGGTTCCCGTAGATATGTTCGTCGAGGCTGTCGACATGCTGGTCAGAGCGAACGCGGACTGGGTCCCGCCCTACGGCACCGGCGGTACGCTGTACATCCGTCCGTTCCTGTACGGCAACGGCCCGACCATCACGATCCATCCGGCACCGGAATTTGAATTCCGCGTCATCGGTATGCCGGTCGGCCCGTACTTCAAGAACGGCGTCAAACCGATCGTCATCAAGGTTTCGGACCGCGACCGCGCGTCTGCACGCGGCACCGGCGATATCAAAGCGGGCCTCAACTACGCGATGAGCCTCTATCCGGGCGAACAGGCGGTAGCGGAAGGCTTTGCCGAGAATATGTATCTTGATCCGGCGACCCATACATACGTCGAAGAGACCGGCGGTGCGAACTTCCTGTTTGTCACCAAGGACGGCACCATCGTTACGCCGAAGTCCGACAGCATCCTGCCCTCCATCACGAGACGCAGCCTGATGTATGTCGCGGAGCACATCCTCGGCATGAAGGTCGAGCATCGTCCTGTTCTGTTCGACGAAGTTCCCGAATTCGCTGAGGCCGGCGTCTGCGGTACCGCTGCGGTCATCTGCCCGATCGGCAAGATCAACGACCACGGCAAGGAGATCTGCATTCCGACCGGTATGGATGCGGCAGGTCCGGTCATCCAGAAGCTGTACGACACCCTCACCGGGATCCAGATGGGCACCATCGAAGGACCGGAAGGCTGGGTACACGAAGTCAAATAGGTCATACTATGTCAGTTAAGCGGGGCGGCCGGGAACGGCGGCCCCGTCTTATATATGAGGCCGGATCATTCCGGCATATGAATAACAAAGAAAGGATGAGAACTATGGCAAACATGAGACTTTGGGAGATCATCGATGAACTGAAGAGCCCGTCGTACAAATGGGTCAATCTGATGCATGTGCTCAGTCCCGAGACACCGCACTGGTTCGGCTTTGAACCGTTGAAAGGCGAGCTGCTGTTCGATTACCTGGAAGGCACCCCGGACGACAAGATGGCACCGATGCGCTGCCATCAGTGGAGCGTTGCCAGCCAGTACGGCACCCATACAGACGCGCCGATCCATTTCCATGAGAACGGCCGCGACCTGTCCGAAATCACCGAGAAAGAACTCATTATGCCTCTCGTTGTCATTGATAAATCGAAGGAATGCGCTGAGAACCCCGACTATATTCTGACCGTCGATGATATCAAGGCCTGGGAGGAAGAGTACGGTAAGATCCCGGAAGGCGCGTTCGTCGCATTCCGTTCCGACTGGTACAAGATGGCGGATCTGGAGAACAAGGATGAAAGCGGCCAGCCGCATTATCCGGGCTGGTCCGTGGAAGCGATCAAGTGGCTCGTGGAAGAGCGCAACATCGCCAGCATCGGTCATGAACCGGCTGACACCGACCCCGCGACCGTGACCACCAAAGAGGATGCGTATCCGTATCCGGGCGAACAGTACATCCTGGCAGTCGACAGATATCAGATCGAAGTCATGGCGCACCTCGACGAAGTGCCGCCGGTCGGCTCTATGATCGTGGTCGGCTTCCCGAAGCTGAAGAACGGCACGGGCTATCCGACAAGAGTCTACGCGATCTGCCCGGTGGAGTAGGCGATTCCGCGGGATAGGATATCGCATCAAAGCAAAGGAGTATAAGAATGGCATTAGTATTTGACGAACAGCTCTCCCGCCTGCAGAAACCTGACAGAGCGGAAATGACCGACGAAGAGTTTGCGGTCTTTGACAAGAATGTGGAAGTGATGATGGAGAACTGGGGCTTTATCAACAATCTGTTTAAAGTCCTGCCTCTCAATGCGAAGGAATACATCGGCTTCTTGAACTTCAAAGGCTCGCTGTTTAATGACACCTGCTACCTGACAGATGCGCAGAAGGAGATGATCGGCATTGTCGTATCCTCCTATAATTGCTGCGCGTACTGCCTGCAGTCCCACGGCGACAATCTGCGCGGCATGTGGAAGAACGCGTCCCTGGTGGACCGCCTCTCCGGCAACTTCCGCGCCTGTAAGGATGAACTCTCCAAAGAGGATTACGCGCTCTGCGAGTACGCCTGGTATGTGACGGCTCATCCGCGCGATATCGACCAGGAGCAGGTCGACAAGCTCAGGGATGCCGGACTTGACGATCATCAGATCCTCGAGGCGGCGTTCGTGGCAGGGTTCTTCAACTACACGAACCGCTGGGTCAGCACCATCGCGCCGGTCATCAACCCCGGCCACTACAAGCACAACCGCGACTTCGATAAGTAGCGGGTCATAAGGCGCAGACATCCGTCTGCGCTCACTCAGAAAGAACAGAACCCCGGACAAACGGTGTCCGGGGTTTTGCTGTTCTATTTCCTCGTTTCGCCGGTGGATGCCGCCTACGCCTTGAACGTATACGCTGCTTCAAAGCCCTGTCGGGTCGCCGTTGCGATGCGGCCGCCCTGGCTGGCGTCGCCGGCAACATAGACGTTGTCGAACGCGTCTTTGAATGCCTGCACCAGTTCTGTGCGCGGGACGATGCCCATGGCCAGGATGATGACATCGGCGGACAGGTCGAGGGATTCTCCGGTGGCGGTTTCTTCCACCGTGATGTAGCCGGGTTCGTTCTCGGCGGGCGCATGGATCGCTGTCAGTTTATGGCCGGGGAACAGGCCGGGGTCATACGGCTTGATACGGCTCATTTCGTCGTTCAGAATCGCCGGGAAGACGCCGGGGCCAAGCGTCGGCAGCATCTCGATGATGTCCAGTTTGCGGCCGTTGGACAGCAGGAATTCGGCTGTTTCGAGGCCGGTCAGACCGGAGCCGATCACGGCGGCTTTCTGTCCTTCCCGGACGACCGCTTTGCCGGTGATGACGTCCTCCGCCGTCACGACGAAGCCGCTTTCCATCCCTTCTTTGATTCCTTCGATCGGCGGGACGAGCGGGGCGGCGCCGCAGGCGACGATGACGCCGGCTGCATGCGGGCAGGCCGTTTTGATGGTTTCCGGGGTCACGTCCGCTTCAAGGTGTACTTCGACACCGAGGGCGGTGAGCTGCGCTTCCATGGATTCTTTAAAGCGGGTGATCTTATCTTTGAGCGGCGGCTTGTCCGCGATGTTGAGTGTACCGCCGAGTTCCTCTTCCTTTTCGAACAGGACCGGTTTGTAACCGCGCTCCGCGAGCGTGATCGCCGCCTGCATGCCGGCCGGGCCGCCGCCTACGACTGCTACCTGTCTGCCCTGGCCGCTCTTGTGCAGGAGGGGGAAGTCGATCTCGCGGGCTGTCCGCGGGTTAACAGCGCAGCGGATCGGCAGACCGCCGCCGAGCACGCGCTCTCTGCAGTACAGACAGCCGATGCACTTGCGGATCAGTTCCGGGGTGCCGGCTTTGGCTTTGTTCATGAAATCGGGGTCGGCGAGCTGCGAGCGGCCGAGACCGACAAAGTCGCAGACACCTTCTTCCAGGAGCTGTTCCGCGAAGTCCGGATCTTTGATCGTATTCGTTGCGATGACCGGAATGGAAAGCGCTTCTTTATAAGCCTCGGCGACGTGCTTCTTCCAGCCCGGCTGGTAGGAGAACGGTTCGCAGTTGGCATCGCCGTTGCGGGCGCTTCCGTTGCTGATGTTGATGGCATCAATACCGAGCGATTCCAGATGCTTTGCGATCTCGAGCCCTTCCTCGAGGCTGAGGAATCCTTCTACCGGTGTCATCTCATCCCCGCACATGCGGAGCAGGATCGGATACTTCGGACCGAGTTCCCGGCGGATCCCTTCGATGATCTCCGCGACGAACCGGCAGCGGTTCTCGACGCTGCCGCCGTATTCATCCGTGCGGCGGTTGTAGTACTTGCTGAAGAACTGCGCGATGAGGTAACCGTGCGCCCCGTGCAGTTCGACGGCATCGTAGCCTGCCTTTTTGCAGCGGACCGCAGCCGCAATGAATTTATCCTCGATGCGCTTGATGTCCTCGAGGGTCATTTCTTTGGGAACCGGGCGGCCGTCCGCGATCGGTACCGCGCTCGGCGCGAGATTGTCCCGGCCGGTGAAGGCGGGGTTGCTGGTCGCGCCGCCGTGGTGAATCTGGGCGACGATCTTACAATCGTACAGATGCACCGCGTCGGTCAGTTCCTCCAACGCGGAGATGTGATAGTCTCTGGCAGCGCGCAGGTTGTGGATCGACGGGATGCTGTCGATGTCGTCGACGCCGGTGTATTCGTTGATGATCATGCCGAGGCCGCCTTTGGCGCGTTCCTGGTAGTAGCGGATCTGCCGCGGGGTGGGCAGACCGTCCTTGTCGGCCATGTCCGTTGCCATCGGCATCATAACGCCGCGGTTTTTGATCGTCATGGAGCCGATTCTTCCTTCTTCGAACAGTTTTTCGTAAGCCATCATGTACCTCCCGGTGGGTCTTTGGAATAACGGCTGCGCTAGCAGTTGCCGCGCAGGATGCTGTTGTCGATGCTCTTCAGCACTTCCGGGTCGATGGTTTTCAGGCCTTCGATGAGGGCATCGATATCTTCTTTTGTGTTGAACACGCCCAGACTGATCCGGATCGTGCCGTCGTATTCTTTATTGTCGAGGTGTCTGTGGATGAGACCGGCGCAGTGGTGGCCGGCGCGCACCGCGATGTCGCATTCGTGGTCGAGGATCGCCGCGACTTCGTTGGCGCGGAAGCCTTCTTTATTGATGCTGACAACACCTGCCTGCATGGCGCCGGGCGGTGCCTTGTAGATCGTGACGCCTTCGACTTCCGGGAGCCGCTGCAGCAGGTACTCCGTCAGTTCGGATTCAATCTGCCACGGATCCACACCTCTAAGCCATTCCAGCGAGGCGTGCAGACCGCAGATCGCGGGGGTGTCCATGCTGGCGCACTCAAGCTTTTCAGGCATGTGGCGGGGCATGTTCGGGTCTTCCGATTTGATGCCGTTGCCGCCGGCGAGCAGCGGGAGCAGATTCACCCCATTCTTGATATAGATTCCCGCGATGCCGAACGGACCGTAGACAGTCTTATGACCGGCGAAGGTGATGCAGTCGGCCTTGAGCTGCGAGAATCGCATCTTCACCAGACCGAGTGCCTGGGAGGCGTCGAGCAGGGTGAACGCTCCATACTCCTTGGCGCGCAGAAAGATCTCCCGCGCGGGGAGTACATAGCCGGTCACATTGCTGACCGCGGAGACGGCGACAAAGTCGGGCGGCGTCTCCCGGAAGAGCGATTCCATCTCATCGAGGTCGATCGAGAGGTCTTTCGCCAGCG
Source organism: Clostridiales bacterium (assembly GCA_040307715.1). Classification (GTDB taxonomy): domain Bacteria; phylum Bacillota; class Clostridia; order Peptostreptococcales; family Anaerovoracaceae; genus RUG13615. Next base: position 6,789 of record JAWRJC010000078.1, read on the forward strand.
GCAGTTCCAGCACCTTGATGCCGTACTTCTGTCTCATCAGTTCGAGCGGACGCAGGACAGCATTGTGCTCATACGGGGAGACATAGGCAGACATGCCTTCCTTCCAGGGCTGTCCCTGGATGACCTGGTTGAGCGCGATGGTCGCGGAGGGGGTAAAGGCGACTTCTGCCTGACCCCTGGCGTCGATCAGGCTGATGAGCATCGTTTTGACTTCTTTGCCCATCGCGGTGGCTGCGCGGGCGGCGTGATAGGCACCGCGGCCGGCGTTGACCGCACCGGTCCTCGCAAACAGGTCCATCGCTTCGTAAACGCATTCCGGTTTGGGGAATGTCGTTGCACCGTTGTCCAGATAAATCACGGTTCTTCTCCTTTACCTGTGTGACACTTTGCATCATTATAACACGTGGCCTGAAAAACTTGCGTTTATCGCCAAAAATACTATAGTGAAAGCAGGAGGTCAGGACATGGAAAACGAAAGAAAACAGGCCTATACCGAATCACTGCAGAAGATGATCCGCATTGCCACTGTATCGGATCCGGCACACTGCGATCCGGAGACGTTTGTGCGGTTCCATGCGCTGCTGCGGGAACTCTATCCGCATCTCTTTGAAAAGTGTACGGTGCAGGAATTCGATGGCTCGCTCCTTTTGAAATGGGCGGGCAGCACAGATAGTCAATTACCGGTCCTGTTTATGAACCACCACGATGTCGTTCCCGCCGGACCGGACGGCTGGGAGCATCCTCCGTTTTCGGCAGACCTCGCAGACGGAAAGATCTGGGGGCGCGGCACGCTTGACGATAAGAGCGGGCTCTTCGCGATGCTGCAGGCGGCGGAAGAACTCGCGGCAGAAGGTTTTTTGCCGGTGCGGGACATCTACTTTGAGACCGGCTGCAATGAGGAGACGACCGGCGCCGGCGCGGACGCGATCACCTTGTGGATGAAAGAGCAGGGGATCCGGTTGGAGATGGTTTTTGATGAGGGCGGGTATATCGTCCACGATCCGATCGGCGGTGCGGACGGGACGTTCGCTATGATCGGCGTCGGGGAGAAGAGTATCATCAACATCCGGTTCACAGCCCGCTCCGCAGGCGGACATGCGTCTACCCCGGGAAAGGATACACCGCTTGTCCGGCTCGGCAAGTTCATGGCGTATCTGGAGCGGCATCAGATTTTCGATGTGCAGTTGTCCCCGACGGTGGCGGAAATGCTCAAACAGTTTGCCCCTTATATGGGCACGGCAGGGAAAGTCGTCGGCAAGGCTGACCGGCTGCGGTATCCGCTCAAAAAAGTGATGCCGAAGTTCGGTCCCGCAGCGGCTTCATTGCTCTCGACAACGATCGCTTTCACAATGGCGGGAGGCGGCGATGCGGTCAATGTCATTCCGCACGAGGCCTGGGTCATCGGCGATATGCGCTGTTCCCATCACCAGGGGCGCGACAAGTCTCTTAAAGCGGTAATAAAGACGGCAAAGAAATTTGACCTGGAGGCGGAGGTCATCGATCTCGGCGTGGAATCGCGCCTTGCCGACTATGAGGGCGAAGCGTGCCGGCTCGCGGCGGAAGCGGTCATGAAGACAGTGCCGGGGGTGGATGCCTGCGCGCCGTACATCATGACCGGCGCATCGGATGCGCGGTATTTTGACAGGGTGTGCGATCAGTGCATCCGGTTCCTGCCCTTTACGATCAGCACAGAACAGATGGCGTCGATCCACGGGGTCAATGAGTGTATCGATGCTGATACGCTCGTGCCGGCAGTCGATTACTACAGGTACCTGCTGCAGCATGTATAAGGGCGGCGGGAACCGCTCATAAGGGAGGCGCTCATGGCAGACATTGCGGCGAAGAAAAAACGCAACGAGGACGGCATCAACATCGGTGCCCGCTCTTTCCTAATCGCGATCGGGATCATCTTCCTCCTGATGGTGGTGACTTATATCCTGACGCTCATTATACCGGGCGGTGAATATGCCCGGGTGCAGGATGCCTCCGGACACACGGTCATCGACCCGGACGGCGGATTCCGTAACGTCGACGGCGGGCTGCCGTTCTGGAAGTGGCTGCTGTCCCCGTTCCTTGTGCTGGGGGCGCCCGGCTCCGGAACGATCATCGCGGTGCTGATCTTTCTGCTCGTCATCGGCGGAGTGTTCAATTCCCTGACGGCTGGCGGGATGATGCAGTACATGCTCGAGAAGATCGTCGACCGTTTCGGGGATGTCAAGTACAGGCTCATGGCGGTGCTCGTCTTTTTCTTCATGGCGATGGGCTCCTTCGTCGGTTCGTTTGAAGAGGTCATCCCGATGGCGCCGATCGTAGTGGCACTGGCGGTCGCGCTCGGCTGGGACCGTGTGACAGGCGTAGCCATGTCGCTGCTTGCGGCGGGCTGCGGTTTTGCCGCCGGCATTGCCAACCCGTTCACGATCGGTGTGGCGCAGGGACTGGCAGGTCTTCCGATGTTCAGCGGGATCTGGCTCCGCGCCTTGTCGTTCATATTGATCTACGCGCTCCTCCTGTGGTATGTGCTCGGACATGCGAAAAGGATCGAGAAAGAGGGGCGGGCAAAAGCGCTTGGCATTTCCTATGTGAAGGACCCCCGCATGGACCGGGGGCTGAAGGTTTTTGCAGTTCTTCTCGGGATCGGCATTGTCATCGTCCTCAGTTCAAGTGTCATCACGGCGCTGCAGGACTACACCATGATCATCGTGGCACTGATGTTTCTTGTTGCGGGAATCGCTTCGGTGCTGCTTGCGGGGATGACTCCGCGCGAACTTGGGAGGACGTTCGTCAACGGGATCATCGCCATTGCGCCATCCATCCTGATGATCCTCATGGCATCGTCGATCAAGTACACGATGGAAGAATCGAAGATCCTCGATACGATCCTGCACAGTGCAGCAGGGATGGCAGACAGCATGCCGAAAGCGGGGGTCATCCTGTTCATTTATCTGATCTGTCTGATGATGAACTTCTTCATTTCGTCGGGGTCCGCCAAGGCGTTTCTCCTGATCCCGATCATTGCGCCGCTCGCGCAGCTGTTCGGGCTGCCGATGCAGCTCGCGATCGTCGCTTTTGCATTCGGAGACGGCTTCAGCAATGTGATTTATCCGACCAATGCCGGCTTGCTGATCACGCTCGGGATCTCAGACGTGGGCTATGGGGAATGGTTCCGGTATTCGTGGAAATTTCAGGTGCTCAACCTGCTGCTGACCACCGGCATACTGCTGTTCGGGCTGGCGGCCGGATATTGTTAGCGGGAGGAACGGGATCATGGCGGATACTATGCCGGCAATGACAAAACACAGCGAGAAAGTCTTTTCGGTAATGCTGTATAAAGGTTATCCGGAAGGATTTGCGAAAGTGATTGCCAGAGAGATGCACACCCCCTATACGGCGGACCGCATGATCGCGTATCTGGGCAGGGCAGGCAGGCCGCCGGCCGAAGAGGTCGCGGATGAAATGCTGGCGATCCTGGCGGACAGAGATAAGTTCGTCGATAAGCACATCAATGCATACGCGCAGGAGGTCATCAACGAAATGTACCGGCTGCGCCGGGAGGAACCGGAAGAATAAGAGACGTGCCCGGCGGGTCCCGCGGGCACTTTTTCATTGACAGGGAATCGCCGCAACTGTAGAATAAAAACGAACATAAGTTCTTTTTTGAGGTGAGAGAATGGCTAAGAAGGCAAAGATCGTATATGTCTGCAATGAATGCGGATTTGAAAGCCCCAAGTGGATGGGGCAGTGCATCTGCGGGGCCTGGAATTCGATGTTCGAGCAGAAGGTGACGGAGGAGGCTGTCGACGATAAGCGCCGGCGCGGCAGTGCTGCCGGCGGAGCCGCGGGCGGCAGGCGGGCAAAAGCGGTCCCGCTGAAGTCTGTCGACGCGTCGCCGCATAAGGACCGCATCGATACAGGCATCGCGGAGTTCAACCGCGTCCTGGGAGGCGGTCTTGTGCCGGGGTCGCTGACTTTGATCTCCGGTGAGCCAGGCATCGGCAAATCGACGCTCATCATGCAGGTGGCAGCGAATTTCGCGGCGAATACCGGCAAGGTCCTGTACGTATCAGGGGAAGAGTCGGAAGAGCAGATCAAGCTGCGTGCTGACCGCGTCTGCGGGCAGATGAGCGAAGATCTGCTCGTTCTCGCGGAGACGTCGCTCGATCAGGTGGAGGCTGTCGTCGAGGAGGAGAGTCCCGGATTTATCATCATCGACTCGATCCAGACGATGTTCATGGCGGATGTGGAGGCGGCGCCGGGCAGTGTTTCCCAGGTGCGTGCCTGCGGCAACGAACTGATGCGCATCGGCAAGTCCCGCAATATCCCGGTCTTTATCGTCGCCCACGTAACGAAGAGCGGGGAACTGGCGGGGCCGAAGATCGTGGAGCACCTGGTGGACTGCGTCCTGAGCATCACCGGGGAGCGCAATGCGGAGCTGCGGCTCCTGCGGTCCTATAAAAACCGCTTCGGTACGACGAGCGAGATCGGCGCATTCGAGATGGCTGAAAAGGGGCTGATCGAGATCGCGGATCTGTCAAAACGGTTCCTGCAGGGCGCGGAGGAGCGCGCGGAAGGGGCGATGATCGGCGCTGCCTACGAAGGCACCCGGCCGCTTCTCTTCGAGGTGCAGGCGCTGGCGGCAACAACGAATATGAATTACCCCCGGCGGACATCTATCGGGTTCGATTACGGGCGTCTCAATATGATCCTGGCGGTGCTGGAGCGCCGTGTCGGTCTGCGGCTGTCCGACCAGGATGTTTACGTCAACGTGGTGGGCGGACTCCATCCGGACGGCACCAGCGTGGACCTCGCGGTCGCGATGGCGGTGTGGTCGTCGGTCCGGAGCATCGTCTGGGACAAGGATATGATCGCGATCGGAGAGATCGGGTTGACCGGCGACCTGCGGCCGGTCCCGAACGCGGAGAAGATCGTGCGGGAGGCTGTCCGTATGGGATTCCGGCAGATCCTGCTGCCGGCGTCACAGGCGGAGACCATCCGCACCGCACTCGCGCAGGCAGGCGCTGCAGCGGGCGGGGTGACCGTTACCGGTGTCAAGCGCCTGACGGATCTGCTGCACAAATAAGAGGATAAAGAAAAAGAGAGGCAGGCCTCTCTTTTTTTGCGCAGCTTGTTTTGCAGACGGCGGACACCGCTATTGTCCGCGTTTACGGATCCGGCGTTTCTGATGTTCCGGGTCGAGCTGGATCGGGCGTGTGTCCCGGGGCACCGTACCGAGCGATTCCTCGGCGAGCGGCAGTTCGAACCAGAACGTCGTGCCTTTGCCGACCTTGCTTTCCGCGCCGAACCGTGCTTTGTGGCGGGTGAGGATCTCGCTGACGATGGACAGACCGAGCCCTGTTCCTTTGGTCGCGCGGACGTGGTTGGTGCTGGACTTGTAATACCGCTCCCAGATATGGGCGAGCTCTTCAGGTTTGATGCCGGCACCGTGGTCGACCACTTCGAAATGGATCTTTTTGCCCCAGCGGCGGATGTTGATCAGGATCTGTTTGTCTGCGCCGCAGTACTTGATGGCATTGGTCAGGAAGTTCGAGATGACCTGTTTGATCTTGTCCTCATCGCCCTTGACCTTGTAGTTTTCCCGGCAGTGGATCTGGATGTCGTAGCCGTTCGCTTCGAGCAGTTTGTAAGGGTTGACGACAGACTCTGT
>JAWRJC010000079.1:0-4758 GCA_040307715.1 Clostridiales bacterium
GCACGCCCGCGAACGGGGTATTGAACGCGACCGTGTACCCCTTTTCCTCGAGGAATCGCTTTGCCGCCTCCGCCAGTGCCGGCGGCGTGTGGACCGGATCGGTGCCCAGGCAGAAGTCCGGCCGCTCTTCTGCCGCCCCCGGCGTCCCGTCTGCCAGTTCATACGGAAGCGGCGCCGAGGGAAAAGAGTGTGCGTCGATCAGGAGCATGCGCCCCTCTGCTTTGCCGTTCCCCGCGCGCAGCACTTCCTCACATGCCTTCGTCAGCACCGCATGATGCCGGTCATAAACAGCCAGCACCTCATCGATATGCGCCGCATCTATCTCCTTCAACGGCAATCCGCCTGCTGTTTTTTCATAGCAGATCCACATCCCCTTTGCGGTCATGCCTTCCTGCGCCGGCTCGCGAAACCGTTCCATGTCACAGACGAGTCTGGAATACGGCGCGCGGACGTACCGGTTCTTTGCTGCTTCCCCCGTAACGGCAGGCCCCTGCGCCGGTTCCATTCCGAACAGATCATCCGTGTACCAGTCCGTCATGCAGATCACTTCCCGGCGGAGCGATTCCTCGTCGAGAAGGATCTTGTCCCGCCACTTCTCCGGCATCTCCACCGACGCGTGCGGCACGTGCACGACCAGATGCGGCGTGTTGGTTGTTCTTTCCTGCGGTGTTCCGTTTTCTTTGCGCTTCACTTTGCTGCTCCTTTCCCGGCCTTCCGCCGGCATGCCATGAAGAGCAGCAAGATCCGCGCACGCAGATCCGTCCATATGAAAAAGCCCATCGTCACGATGGGCTGTCTATAGTTTCATGTAAGACCGCAACCATCGTTCAAGCTTTAGCACCTTGCCCGCGGGCAGGTTGCTGTGCGGTCATCGAGCTTGTCTCTCGCGCACTCTTTATGGTTCGATATAGATTTGTGCGGGCGCATCATGCGTCCTTTTGTAAGATACTCCTTTTCCAGCGCAGATGCAAGCCGTGGATGTGCTCACAAATGCTCAATATGAGCGGCGATACTATTTCATCACGCCGCCGTTTTTGCTGAGCGCGCGGCCTATGATGAGCTGCTGGATCTCGCTGCTGCCGTCCATGACAGAAAGCATCCTGGAGGCCATCAGCGCCCGTGCGGGATATCCATCCCGGAACAGACCGGTGCCGCCATGAAGCTGCACACACAGTCCGGCCGCTTCCTGTGCGACCACCGGGCCAAGCAACTTGTTCTTCGCTGCAAAGAGCGAGTAATCTTCGTCCTTTATATCCAGTTTTTCCGCCGCCGTATAGAGCAACTGCCGCGCCGCCTCAATCTTCGCGTCAAGCGCGGCCAGCTCAAAGCGGAGCGATTCCTTATCGAGCAGCGCGCTGCCCATCGACTCCCGCTCCCGCAGGAAGGACACCGTTTCATCGAACGCCCGCTGCGCCAGGCCGATGCTGACCGCCGGTACACACACCCGGGCCGTGTCGATCCCGAAATACGCCAACCGGTGTCCCTGGTCGGACAGCAGCCGTTCTTCCGGAACAACACAATCGTCGAAGGTCACTTTGCTGATCCCCATGATATTGCCGTACATGATGTCGTCCATTGGTTCGATCGTCATGCCAGGCGTATCCCGGTCAAGCAGGAACAGGTACATCCCCCTGCCGGACTCTTTCCCAGCGAACGCAAGGAAGTATTCTGCGATTGATCCATGCGTCACCCAGCGTTTTTCGGCGGTGATGTGGTAACCATCTTCCTTAAGAATCGCAACGCCTGTGTTGCCGCTCGGATCCGAACCCGCGGACGCTTCCGTGAACGCAAAGCCGACGGCTTTTTCGCCGCTGGCTATGGCGCGGATTCTCTCCGCGAAGTCCTTTCCTGCCGGCATCTCTTTCAGTGTATCGAGAAACGCCGCATTCGTGTCGTGCATCTGCGCGATGGTCCCAACCAGCGGATCGCCATAGGCAAGGCCCTCGTAAATGAGCGCCGCTTGTAAGAACGAATACCCCCTGCCGCCGTTTTCTTTACTTGACAGCAGGCCGATATACCCGTGCTCCCGCAGCAACGCAAAAACCTGCTCCAGCCCCTCGCAGGTGTCCGGAAGCTTCTGCATGAACGGTTCCGCCACCTGCAGTCCGAACCGTTTCGCGTCTTCCCGTAGGGCAAGATCCTCTTTTGTTATCATATGTCCTCTCTCTTTCTATTCACATTTTGCGGTCTCAGTCCTCGTCGTCCTCGGTTTCAAAGTCAACGTCGATCGCATCCTCTGCTTCCGCCGCCTGCGATGCTTCTTCGGCTTCCATTTCCTTCATACGCTCAAGCGTTGCACGGTACCGCTCCGCCTTCCTTGAGAAACTCTCTTTGAGCAGGTACATCACGACCCCCGCCGCTGCCGCGATGGTGAATGCGTTCGTGACTCTCGGTTCCACGCGGATGATCTCCTGGTCCATCAGGATGGAGAGGATCGCCAGGACCAGCGAAAAGAGCAGGATGTATTTCTGGCGGAAGAACTTCTTCCAGGTCCAGTCAGAAGTGTTGTTCACGCTTTTTTCAGTTTCTTTATCTTTCATCGTTTTGCTTTCTTTCCGTTCTGCCGGCAGTGGCCGGTCTACTTGGTTTCTTCAAAGGTGAGCCGCTGCCCCTGCGCGCGCAGGGCTGCCGCGAGTTCTTCGTATGGCAGGGTTGCCGCTGTCAGGGAATCGCTCTTACCCGCCGCGGAATCGCCCTCTCTGCGCTCTGCACTGACAACGAGCGCCGCCGCTGTTCCGGCCGCTTCGCCGGTCACCGCGCTCGGCGGGATCACCCGACTCACGTCCCACATCCCGTCATCGACGGAGATGCACCGCCCGGCTGCCCACAGATTGGCGAACTTCCCGTTGTACAGGCACCGGTACGGGATCTCATACCGCATGCCGCGCTTGCGCCAGTCACCGCACATGCCGATGCTGTCCGCAAAAGATACATCGTTCTCAGTCTCTTTCAGTTCGTAGGCACCTTTCATGCAGCGTGTCATCCGCAGTTGCGGCATGGTCGGCAGGATGGTGACTTCCCGGTCTTGTGCGCGCAGGTCATCGAGGATTTTCCGGTGCGTGTCCGCGATGAAATCACTGACGCTCTGCCCATCGGTGCCGCTGTACCAGCGCAGGTCGCCTGCCGCCCCGTAGGAGCTGCCTTCCGCATCGCCCTCCTGCGCAAGATCCTTCATGATCGACGGCGCCGCACCCATCTCCCGGAGGATCTGTCTGCCGTCCTTCAGATAATAATACCAGCTTGCCAGAATGTTGCCCTGACCATGATCCCGGACAGGCGCGCCCGCATAACGGAACAGCGCCGCACCGCCGGTGGCATCGATGAAGGCCTTTCCGCCCACCGCGCCGCGGCCGCTGTCGTTCTCGATCAGGATCTGCCGTATGACTGTACCCGCCGCGCCGAGCTTTCTGGTGTACGCCTCGAGTTCCGCGGCTGTCTGGATCCCGCCCGGCAGGTCCACCTGCGCCTTGGCTGTGATCACACCGCAGATCCGGGTGTCGTAATGAATGCGCACCCCGGCCTCGCGCAGCGTTTCTTCCAGAAGAAGCGCCATATACCCCGGCGAGAACCGCGTCTCATAGCGGACGGCGCGCCGCGCCTCCGCATAGTCCGGATCAAGCCCGCCGCCGGCATTCGCAGCCATGCTGCTGCCGGCGTTCTTTCTCCAGCTCTCCGGGATGTCCGCCTCCGGATAATGACGGACAGAAAGACGGAGGAACTCTTCGGCAATGCCGTAACTCATCTGACGGCCTTCCCCGTCGCAGAGCGGCAGGTAGTACGTGATGAGCCCGGCTGTCGCGAGCCCTCCTAGCATAGTCTGTTTTTCAATCAGCAGAACGCTGGCGCCATTTCTTGCCGCTGCCAGTGCCGCCGCGCAGCCGGCGATGCCGCCGCCCGCCACAACAACATCCGCCGTATCGACTTGAGGCGTTTCTCTGGCAGGTTCCGCGACCGTTGCCAAGGTTGTAGCATCTGTGTTCTGCTTTCCGATCATTTCGTTATCTTTCCGCACGCAGCAGCATCAAGAGCGCTTTGGCGGTCTCTTTCCAATCGGCTGTGACACCGATATCCGCGTGGTCGAAAATATGCGCCTTGCGGTCCGTGTTGACCGCGGCGATCCGGTCGCTGTCCTTCATGCCGGCCAGATGCTGCACCGCGCCTTCGATGGCGAATGCCACATAGACTTGCGGGTGAACGACCTTGCCGGTCATGCCGACCTGCGCCGCATAGGAGATCGCGCCGCTGTCCACCGCCGCCCGGCTCGCGCCGACCGCCACGGTGAACTTACCGTCATATTTGGCTTCCAGGGCCTCCCGCATCTGCATGAGCAGCGCGAAGCCTTCCTCACCGATATCCTTGCCGCCTGAGAGGATGACATCCGCTTCGGCGAGCATCGATGCCTGCCCCTGCATGGTCTCGAGCGTCTGGATCTTGCCGTGGCCGCGCACCGGATGCACGTACATGAGCGTCCCGTGGAACGCCGGGGAAACGAGTCCGGTCCGGTCCGCGTAGATGCCGGGCCGCACCGTCGCGATCTGCGGCTTTGTGCTGGTGACGATCTCCGCCAGCCTGGTCCCGCCGAACGTCGGGCGGGTCTGGAGGAGCGTCCCGTCTGCCAGATAATCGATGCCCGTGCAGTCCGCCGTGACGCCGAGCGAGAGGATCGCGCCGACCATCGGCGCAATGGCGCGCCCGCGCACCGTGGCGCCAAGCACCACCGAGTCGAACGGGGAGCCGTCCTCCGCGCGCTCCGTCAGG
>JAWRJC010000080.1:0-6938 GCA_040307715.1 Clostridiales bacterium
CCGGGGATGCCGGGTTCGTCGGACAGTTCCGGCTCGAAGTACTCTTTGCGGATCTGGTCATCCAGATAGTCGAAATACGCCTTGCCGTAGAACGCTTTGCCATTCATCATGATCGGGAGGAAATTCCCGTTCTCGTCCATCGGCACACAGCCGTGATACATCAGATTGTTGTTGCACTTCGTATAGAGCGCACCATGACTGTAGAGGAAACGGATATGCCGCTGCAGTTTGGCGCAGCGCCTGAACGACGCTTCGAGCGCTTCCATCAGCAGTTCTTCGTTCTCGGACAGTTTGTACGGATCCGCCGGATCGATCGTCGGGAAGTTCTTGTCGCGCAGTTCGTACTCTTTGCCCTTGATCGTGATCGTCCCCTTCTCGTAATCGATCTTGTCGAGCAGGAGCCGGTTTTCCAGATGGTACTCCGGATGGCTGAGGATCCGTTGTCCTTCGACCTTGAACTGGATGATCGCGATGGCTTTGTGCATGCGTGCCGCCATCTCGTCACTGACCGGGTCGAACTTGCCGGGATCGTAAACTTTAGGCTTGAAGAATTCGCAGGGATCGTCCCCGTACGTTTCCATCGCAAAGGCCGTCAAGGTACGCAGGTTGATGCCGTAGCCGATCTCCAGCATGTCGAAGTTGTAGTAACTGATATTCATGCGGAGGACGTTGGCGATGCATGCCCAGTTGCCGGCTGCCGCGCCCATCCAGACCATATCGTGGTTGCCCCACTGGAAGTCGATGTTGTCGAATCCCATCAGATAATCCATGATCTCGTCGGGGTGCGCGCCTCTGTCCCAGATATCGCCGATGATGTGCAGCATATCGACGGCCATGATACTGATGCTGTCCGCCAGTTCGATGATGAAGTCTTCCGTGAATCCGCTCTCAACGATCGCCTTGATGATCTCATTATAGTAATACGAACGGTTGGCCTCATCGTCCGCATGGAGCAGTTCATCCATCGTATAGCCCCAGAATTTCGGCAGCCGCTTTCTGACGCGCGACCGGGAATACTTCGTGGATACGGAGCGGCAGATCTGGATCAGCTGGTAGATCGATTCAAAGCACCACTGTTCGTAGTTGATATCCGTTCTCTTTTTCTGACGCGCGATCGCGGACGGTGCGTCATAGATCAGCGCAGCCAGTTCCCCGCGTTCCTGACGGGTCAGATCGCGGCCGAATTCTTCGTCCACCTTCGAACGGATGACGCCGCTGGCACTCTTGATCATGTGCCGGAACGCTTCGTACTCACCGTGCAGATCGCTGAAGAAGTACTCCGTCCCCTTCGGCAGCGACAGGATCGCCCGCAGATTGACGATCTCACTGGTCGCCGCTCTGGCGTTGGGGTACTTTTCGGAAAGGAGCTTTAAAAACTGCATATCTTTCATGTCATATTCCTCACTGTAATGCGCAGCTTATTCACTGCGTTCATATAGATCGTTGCCGAGACTGTCGATCGCGACGATCACCGGCATATCCTCAACGACCAGCCTGCGGACCGCCTCCGCACCGAGGTCGTCATAAGCAATGACTTCCGCTTCCTTGATGGACTTGCTGATAAGAGCGCCCGCTCCGCCGATTGCCGCGAAGTAGACGGCACCGTTGCGGACGATGGCTTCTTTGACAGCCGCATTCCGCGGTCCTTTGCCGATCATGCCCGTTTCCCCGAGATCGAGCAGCGTTGGGGCATAGGCGTCCATCCGGTAACTTGTCGTCGGTCCCGCGGAACCGATTGCCTGCCCTTCTTTCGCCGGTGTCGGTCCGACGTAGTAGATCACGGCATCCTGCAGCGGGAACGGCGGCTTTTCTCCCCGCGAGAGCGCTTCCACAATGCGCTTGTGCGCAGCGTCTCTGGCGGTATAGATCACCCCGGACAGGAGCGCATAGTCTCCCGCGCGGAGCGATGCAAACGATTCTTTTGTAAAAGGTGCTGTCAGACGGATCTCTCCCATCACAGGATCACCTCCTTGTGCCGCGACACATGGCAGTTGACATTGACCGCCACCGGCAGCCCCGCGATATGGGTCGGTGCTGTCAGGATGTTGAGCCCGAGCGCGGTCGTGTCGCCGCCAAAGCCCTGCGGACCGATGCCCAGCGCGTTGATTTTCTCAAGGAGTTCTTCCTCCATCGCCGCATAGTAGGGATCTTCGTGATGATGATCGACCGGCAGCAGCAATGCTTTCTTGGCGAGCAGCGCAACGCTGTCAAAGGTGCCCCCGATCCCGATGCCCAGCACGATGGGCGGGCACGGGTTGCCGCCCGCCAGACGGACAGTCTCAAGAATGAACTCCTTGACCCCTTCCTCGCCCGCAGACGGCGGGAACATCTTGATACGGCTCATGTTCTCTGAACCAAAGCCCTTCGGCGCCACCGTCAGTCTGACGCGGTCTCCGGGCACGATGTCCACATGGATATGCGCGGGGGTGTTATCCCCTGTATTGACGCGCTGCAGCGGGTCCGCCACAACGGATTTGCGCAGATAGCCGTCCGTATACCCGCGGCGTACGCCTTCGTTGATCGCGTCATACAAATAACCGCCGGTGAATGCGACTTCCTGCCCCACCTCCAGGAATACACAGGCAAGGCCTGTGTCCTGGCATAGGGGGATGTGCTCTTCGCCGGCGATCCGGATGTTTTCTTCGATCTTGCCGAGGATATAGGCCGCCCGGTCATTCCGTTCACGGCCTGCCGCCCCGCTGATGGCGCAAAGAATGTCCGGGGACAGGCTGTGGTTGACTTCCTGTACGAGCGCCGCCACGGCGTCCCGGATCTTTGTGACATCCAATTCTCTCATACTCTACTCGCTTTCGATTCTGTCAGTACTGTCTTTTTCCGGTCTGCTTTCCCTCAATAGTTATCGGGCAGCACCTGAAAATGCGCCTGCGGATGGTCACAGACCGGGCAGACTTCCGGCGCTTCCCTGCCGACATAGATATGTCCGCAGTTCTGGCACTGCCAGACCACGACATCATCCTTGGCAAAGACTTTCTCATCCTGGATGTTCTGCGCCAGTTTGAGATATCTTTTCTCGTGCTCTCTTTCGATGTCCGCCACGCCTTCCATGATCTCGGCGATTTCGTCAAACCCCTCTTCACGGGCAGTTGCCGCCATTTCCTTATACATGACGGTCCACTCTTCGTTCTCGCCGGCCGCTGCGTCGAGCAGGTTCTCGTAAGTGTCGCCGATCCCGTGGAACAGCTTGAACCAGAGTTTGGCGTGCTCTTTCTCATTGGCAGCCGTCTCTTCGAAAATATGCTGGATCTGCACATACCCGTCCTTCTTGGCTCTGGACGCATAGTACGTGTACTTGTTGCGCGCCATCGACTCGCCGGCAAATGCCGTCATCAGGTTTTCCAGTGTTTTGGTCCCGGTCAGATCTTTCATATTCTTTCCTCCTTATTCTTTCTTTATCACTCTTCCAGGCGGATCTTGGCGCCGATCCCCTGCATTTTTTCTACGAAGTGCTCATATCCGCGCTGGATGTGATAAATGTTCGTCACTTCCGTTGCGCCATCCGCAACAAGCCCCGCCAGGACCATCGCAGCACCCGCGCGCAGATCCGTCGCCTGGACTTTGCTGCCTTTGAGTCTTGCATTGCCCGTCACCAGAGCGCAGCGGTCATCCGTCTTGATGGAAGCGCCCATCTTCCGAAGCTCCGGCACATGCATATACCGGTTCTCAAAGACCGTCTCGATCACGGCGCTGGCACCGTCCACAGTCGTCAGGAGTGCCATGAAGATGGCCTGCATATCCGTCGGGAATCCGGGATACGGCAGGGTCTTGATATCCGTTGAATTCAGCCGCCGGTCGCTGGCGCTGACCACCAGACCCTCATCGACGGGAACAACTTCCGCCCCGCACTCGCGCAGCTTTGCAATAACAGGCTTTATGTGATCCGGAAGCACATTCTTCACGAGCACTGCTCCGTGCGTGATCGCCGCTGCGACCATAAAGGTCCCGGCCTCGATCCGGTCCGGGATAACGCGGTGCCGTGCTCCGTGCAGGCTCTCCACACCGATGATGCGGACGGTATCCGTACCGGCGCCTTTGATCCTGGCGCCCATCTTGTTGAGAAAGTTCGCCATGTCTGTGATCTCAGGCTCCTGTGCCGCATTCTCGATGACAGTCGTCCCTTCTGCCAACGTCGCCGCCATGATGATGTTCTCGGTCGCACCGACGCTGGGGAAATCCAGATAAATGCTGTTCCCGTACAGGCGGTTCGCCCGCGCGGTGATCAGTCCCTGTGCCGTATCCACTTCGACCGTCGCGCCGAGCGCACGCAGGCCTTTGATATGCAGTTCGGTCGGACGCTCACCGATCGCGCACCCGCCGGGCAGATGGATCGTCGCGCTGCCGAAGCGCGCAAGAAGCGGCCCCATCGCCAGGATGGAAGCGCGCATCTTTGTTACCAGTTCCTGCGGCGCCTCTGTCGTCTCGATCCCACGCGCCGTGATATTGACGCGGTTCTGCTCCAGATCGGGCTCGACTTTAGCACCGAGTGCTTCGATGATCCGGCACATGATCTCTACGTCTTTCAAAGCCGGGACAGAATGGATCTCGCAGGTCTCCTCAGACAGCAAGGTCGCTGCCATGATGGGCAGGACTGCGTTTTTTGCACCGCTAATGACCACTTCACCATGAAGCGGTCCGCTTTTTTCAACTACTATTTTTGCCACAATACTCTCCTGTGCACCAAGCCGCCTGATCAGAGGTTCTTAAGTTCCTCGATGCAGTTCTTGCAGATATTCTTGCCGTTATGACTGATGACGTCCACGGCGCTGCCGCAGAAAATACATGCGGGCTCGTATTTCTTCAGGATGATATACTCACCATCCACATAGATCTCCAGCGGGTCTTTGATGTCGATGCCGAGCGTTCTTCTCAGTTCGATCGGAAGTACGATCCTCCCGAGATCATCGACCTTTCTTACGATTCCTGTAGCTTTCATGATGTTTCTCCTATCTCATTGTTCCCGCAGTCCCGAAATGACTGCCCGGGAAGTGTCCTTCATCAATTGTTCTTTTTCAGCATGCCGACAAGCGAAGAGACCGCTTTCCCGACGGAAGAAAGCGACTGAACGAGATTTTCATCACCGTGCAATGCATTCTTCACCCCTCCCATAGAGGAAGTGACGTCATCCAGCAAACCGTCCACATCATCGACCCGCTTTTTTGCTACAGCCGCGATCGGCTTGGTATCTTCGAGGATCTGATTGACGGACTTCAGGGTGCCGAACGCTTTGATCACGAGGACGATCAGCAGGATCAGAAGCACAATCAAACAGACCACCAGAAGAAACATACCGATTTCTCTCAGTGTAAATGTTGCATCCATAAGATAATTATCCTCCTATCTTAGTTTATTATCTTACAGTATTTGTAAAAGCGCAAGAGCGTTCACAGTTTCTCTTTGTTCTTTTTATGCACCTTATCCAGCCGGTCAGCCCCGCTCATACAGCGCAAGGATCTCCGGGCTGTACGAATCCCCTTCATACACGTAGAGCGGTTCATGCAGTTCCAGTTCCCTGCCTCCATTTTTGAGGAACCGCAGCAGCACCAGATTGGGGTCCTTCCCCCTGCGCGGTGCCACCGGCAGGATCTCTTTTGCTTCCAGCCGGCGGGCTGCCGCCAGCGTCAGGATCTCCGTAAGACGCGCCGGCCTGTGGATCATGCAAAGTGTCCCGCGGTCACGCAGCAAAGCAGCTGCCGCATCAAGAAAATCCTGCAGTCCGCCGGCGATCTCATGACGCGCGAGCGCGAGTTCCCGCTTCGCGCTTACCATCGGCCCGCTGCTGCGCACATACGGCGGATTGGTCACGACCAGATCGAACGTCTCCCGCTCCTCCCCGAGCGGCAGTTCCCGGATATCGCCGGTCAGGATCCGGCAACGGTCCTCAAATCCGTTGAGCGCCGCGCTGCGGCGGGCGAGCGATGCCGCCTCCTCCTGGATCTCGATCCCTGTTACATGTGCCTGCCGGAACTTGGCGAGCAGGATCATTGCCGCCGCACCGTTACCGGTGCCGAGGTCGCAGATCCTGTCCGGCACATGGACGCTGCGTGCCGCAAAGGTCGCCAAAAGAACCGCATCGATCCCGTAACGAAAACCGTCCTCGCGCTGGATCAGCGACACTCCGCCAAATCCCATATCATCGATGCGTTCCTGTTCTGTCATCAGTTCTTTCCTCCTGCGGCGCAGCGTGTCTATTCGCCGTTTTCAGGCGTACGCCCTTCCTGCGGTTTGCGGCGGCGGCTCCTGTGGCGGCGGCGTTTGCGCGGTGCATCGGTAGAGCCCGCCGCTCCCGCTGTCTGCGTCCGCTCGCCGGAAGGCGCACCTTCCTGCCGGGTGCTCTGCTGCTCCCCGCGTTCTTTGTTCTCGTCCTTGTGGCGGCGCGGCCGGTTGCGTCCGCTGCGCTCGCGGTCTTTGCCGCTGCTTTTCGCACCGTCGCTGTCCCCGCTGTCCGCGGTCTTTTTCTTTGCGTTCTGCTGCTTCTTCGGTCCGTTCTGCAGCCCCTTGCCGCGGCGTTTATCAAGCCGGGAGATGTCTTCCTTGCCGTATACGAGGATCTCGCTGTCGAGCTTTTCGTATTCCTCTCCATCTGCATTCGTTTCCGTCTGGATCAGACGGCATTTGATCTTGTCGACCAGGATGTTGACATCCATGACCACCGCCAGACCTTCCGGCGTTTCGATGCGTTCACCGATGCCCGGCATCCCCTTACCGAGTTCCTGATAGATATCATTCTCAAATTTGAGGCAGCACATCAGTCTGCCGCACATGCCCGAGATCTTGGTGGGATTGAGCGACAGGTTCTGGGTCTTTGCCATCTTGATCGAAACAGGCTGAAAATCCGGCATCCATTCCCTGCAGCAGAGACCGCGGCCGCAGTTGCCGATCCCGCCCATCAATTTGGCCTCGTCACGCACACCGATCTGGCG
>JAWRJC010000081.1:0-13509 GCA_040307715.1 Clostridiales bacterium
GTAGTATTGATGTCACGGAAAGATACATAAGACTTGAAAAAGCGCAGTATTTCCGGGCTTTTCGGGTATCTTGGCGTCAGTGCCGGGGAGATGATTTGACCGCCAAAATCACTCTATCAGAACATGTCAACTGCTTTGGCCAAAGGGTTGAGTAGGCCATTTAGATGTCTGGGGTTTACTATGCTTGTATTGAAAATATTGTCCATCCTGCTGGGATTGGCGTTCACCCTGTTCGGGCATTTTATATACTTCCGGAAAAAGTATAATCTCATCAATGGCTTCGAAGCTGATTTCAAAGCAGGCCGCAAAAATGAGGACTACGCAAAGCGCGTAGGGATGGTGGAATTTGTAATTGGAATAGCGATCCTAATTGCGGGACTCATCCTTATCATATTTGCTTAAAGAGGACGACGCACCAAGGCTCCCACACTGCCATCAACGGCAGCGGGGCGTGGTATCAGGAGGATAAAGAACATGAATAAAGATATATGCGTCCGTTGCGGCGAAGGCGTTGTCAATATCCGCGTTGGGGCAATTATCATCAAAGATAATAGAGTCCTTATGGTCAAAAACAACCGTGATGATTATTACTATTCTGTGGGCGGGCGCATCCAATTCGGAGAAACTGCTGAACAAGCGGTAAAACGCGAAATAAAAGAAGAATTGGGCTGCGATATGGAAATTGACAGGCTCGGTTTTATTTGCGAGGCATATTACTATGGAACCATTGGGGATGATCAGAAACGCTTGATCTATGAACCGGCATTTTATTTTTATATGAGAGTTCCTGACGGTTTCGACTTGAAAGGCAATACATTCTTGGAAGATGGAACACCGGAGTATCTTGAGTGGGTTCCGCTCGATACAGACAAGGTAATATATCCTGAGTTCTTCAAAACGGAGCTGAAGTATCCGGTCGGCGAAACAAGGCATATTGTAGCTGATGAAAGATAAGACACACAACAGTTCCACCATCATGATGAGAAAAAAGCTGTGATGAAAACTTCCAGTTTGCAGGGATGTGTCGGTAGACAATTTCGGTCATAGCAAAAATCTTGGACAAATTCAGTCATAGCACCGACATCAATGCGGTTGTCTCAAGACATATGGAATGCGTCTGCCTTTTGAGCAACAAAAATGCCGAGTAAGTGGCACCTTTTGCCTGGATTCGCCATCTGTGAGGAATACAAAGCACTTTCTCTGTGATAGGTTGATGACATCAGATAAGGAGGTGCACAGATATGGATCAATACAAAATTGGCAGATTTATAGCTGAAAAAAGAAAGCAGAAGAACCTGACGCAGGAAGCGTTAGGCGAAAAGGTCGGCGTGACCAACAAGACCGTCTCGAGATGGGAGACCGGAAGATACATGCCGGATCTGGACACGATCCCGGTACTTTGTGAAGAACTTGGAATCACGGTAAACGAACTTTTATGCGGTGAGAAGCTGGATGAAAACTACAAAGAACAGGCTGACGAGAATATCCTGGATGTATTTGCCGTGAACAAAAGCATAAACAAAAGAAAACTGCTCTGTGATAGTCTGACCGGCGCAGGAGCAGGACTCATTCTTGGTGTGGTATATGCTCCGGATACAACAAAGAAAGCGATATGTGTCGGATTTGGATTGGCGCTGTTATGTGTAGGCTGGTTCTTGCGATATAAATTGGATAAGGACGTTATCGGAAGATAAATAGATGATAAGGTAATACTATGGGAATAGAACTTGTCCCGCTGGCTCCGGATGACCGTGAGCAGTTCATCCTCGATAATCAGGAAGCATTCAGGTACGGCGCCATGGAGGAATTCGGCCCGAGAGATGATCATTTTGAGGAGGATGTTGAAATCATCTCACGCGGAACGATCGAACAGTCTATTGACAGCGGAGAGGCTTACCGGATCATGCAGGCAGGACAGCCGGTCGGGGGCGTTGTCATCAGCGTGGATGGAGAGCATGGCGAGCTGGAGTTGCTGTTTGTATCGCCTGAGGTGCATAGCAAAGGGATCGGCTATGCCGCATGGTGCGAGGTTGAGCGACTGCATCCGGAAGTGAAAATATGGGAGACTGTCACACCATATTTCGAAACGCGGAATATTCACTTCTATGTCAACCGCTGCGGATTTCATATTGTGGAGTTCTTTAACAGCCATCATCCGGATCCGAACGACCCGGATGCGGCAGAGCAAATCGACGGGCAGTTCCCGGATGGGATGTTCCGGTTTGAAAAGAAAACGGAATAACCTCCCGCGCTGCCAGTATCGATGACAAAAGCCGTAATCACGCAATGACACGGTTCGTATCACCGGTGTGACGGAGCGATTCTTTCATTTTTCACGACCGTCCATTACAGTCTATCTGACCAATGGTCAGGAAAGGACGGAATGGAAATGAAAGAAAACAGAAGAGAATTGGTGACAGGAATCGCCCTGCTGTCTGCCTTCGTCTTGTGGACTGTGTTGATCCGGCATATCGATGTTCAGAATGCCGGCCCGAACGGAACAGCAGTCGGTTTTGCGGCGTTCAATGTCTGGTTCCACCGGCTTACCGGTGTCCATATGGCGATCTATACGATCACCGACTGGCTTGGTCTCGTTCCGGTCATCATCTGCCTGTGCTTTGGAATGCTGGGTCTTGTTCAGCTGATCACACGCAGAAGTCTGTTCAAGGTCGATGCCGATATACTTCTGTTAGGAGCATACTATGCACTGGTCATTCTGGGTTATCTGCTGTTTGAGATGGTGCCGGTCAATTACAGGCCGGTCTTGATAGGCGGGAATCTGGAAGCCTCCTACCCGTCATCGACCGCGCTGCTGGTTCTGAGCGTGATGCCGACGTTGAAGTACCAGGCAGACCGGAGAATCGCAGATCCGGTGATCAATAGAGTGATAACTGTTTTTGTCATTCTGTTCTCTGCGGTTATGGTGATCGGAAGGTTGCTCTCAGGTGTCCACTGGGCAACGGATATCATAGGGGCTGTTTTCCTCAGTTCCGGTCTGTTTATGATTTACCGGTTCATGGGAGAATACACGGAAACAAAGAAAACGCACCCGAGAGCGGAGGCATGAAATGGAGTTCAGTGAGAAACTGCAAGAGTTGCGAAAAAGCAGGGAAATGACACAGGAGGAACTGGCCGAGGCACTGTTTGTTTCGAGAACGGCCATTTCGAAGTGGGAATCCGGAAGAGGGTATCCGAGCATCGACTCCCTGAAAGAGATATCCCGTTTTTTCTCTGTCACGATTGATGATCTGATCTGTTCGGACGAGATGATCACAGTGGCGGAGAACGAAAAGAAGGAACTTGCCCATAAATATATCTCTCTCATATGCAATGCGCTGGATATCCTTCTGGCCATACTGCTGTTTATCCCTGCGTTTGGAAATGGCCCGGGTTCTCCCGAAACGGTATCTCTGTTTGATTTGACCGGGATCAGTCCGTGGGGGAAGACCATTTTTATTGCGGTTATTGTTGTTTCAGTTCTGAATGGAATCTGCGGCGTAATCCTCGCCAATTTCAATAAAATGGTTTGGAACAGGCACCGGCTTGTTACGGGAATGGTTCTGTCAATACTCGCGGTTTTAGTGTTTATTGCAGCCAGGCAGCCGTATGCCGGAATCGTCTGCTTTGCATTTCTTGTCATAAAAGGCATCCTGATCGTCAAAGTGAAACAAAAACAGGATATTTAGATAGAAGGAATAAACAATGAATACAAATGACTACACCATTCGGTCAGAAAGACCCGAGGACTATAGAGAAGTCGAGAATCTCGTCAGAGAGGCATTCTGGAACGTGTACCGCCCGGGATGCAGTGAGCATTATGTGATCCATGTACTCCGGGACGATCCGGCTTTTGTAAAGGAACTGGACTTCGTCATGGAGAAGGACGGCAGACTGATCGGGCAGAACATGTTCATGCGGACGGTCATCGAAGCGGACGACAGCAGGGTGATTCCTGTTCTGACGATGGGACCGATCGGCATCACGCCGGAACTCAAACGGAAAGGCTATGGAAAGGCGCTGCTCGATGACTCTCTGGAGAAAGCAGCGGCGCTTGGCTACGGTGCTGTTCTGTTTGAGGGCAACATCGATTTCTATGGCAAGAGCGGTTTCACCTATGCGCGTGAGTTCGGCATCCGGTACCATGATCTGCCTGATGATGCGGATGATTCATTCTTTCTCTGCAAAGAACTGATACCGGGATACCTTGACGGGATAACCGGTGTTTATCAGACACCGGCAGGGTATTATGTGGATGATTCCGATGTGGAAGCATTCGATCAGGGATTCCCGCCTAAACAGAAACTGAAACTGCCGGGACAGATATTCTAAACGAGACATTGTCAGAGAGTCGGTGCAATTGCATCGGCTCTTTGGTATTATTCAGATAGAAGGTACATGAGATGAATAAGAAAGACTATGCGATCAGTAAGGAGTTTTTTCCTTTCGATCACTTTACGCCGCCGATGAGCAGAACAGCCATCCGGCAGGCGCAGAAAACGATGAAACCGCCGAAGTCGCTCTGGCGGGATCCGGATCTTGTCGTGCGGAGCGTGCGCATCCCCGCTTATCAGGACGGGGAGATTGAAATGCTGCTCATCGGGCCGCGGAATCTTGCGCTGCCTGCCCCTTGTTTTCTGGATATTCACGGGGGCGGCTTTGTCTTTGAGGCGTTTACATCCCATTACCGCCACGCCGCAACATACGCGAAGGAAGGGCGCTGCATGGTGGCTTTCCCGCTGTACAGGCTGGCACCATCGTTTCCCTATCCTTATCCGCAGGAGGATGCCTATGCGGCCTTGACATGGCTGTATGCGCATATTGATGAAGCCGGAATCGACCATGCGCGGATCGGGATCGGCGGGGACAGTGCCGGGGGGATGCTGGCTGTGACATCCTGCCTCATGGCCAGAGACCGCGGAGCTGGTTTTATGCCGCTCTTTCAGCTCCTGATCTATCCGTTTCTGGATGACAGCAAAAAGAGCGATTCCTATCAGACCTACACGGATACGCCGATGTGGAATTCCTCGCTCTCCAAAGCAGTTGGGCCGATGGTCAACCCGCATCCGGAAGAGATCCCGCTGGCGTACCGGTCACCGGCGGAGGCGGAGGATCTCAGCGGACTGCCGCCTGCGTACATCGAGGTGGCGGAATTCGATCCGCTGCACGACGACGGCATTTTGTTCACGCGATTGCTGAACGAGAACGGCATCGCGGCGGAATTGCATGAGACAACGGGAACGATGCATGGGTTCGATACGAAAGTGACGGCCCCGACATCAAAGAAGATGGTGTCCGAGAGAGTGGCCTATATCAGACGGATGTTTTATACGGGAGGGTGACATGATCATTCACGATTACGACAGTGACACCGGATCTCTGGTCAGTCTGGAGAACTTCTACGGAAAGCCGAAGAAGATCGTCGATACGTGCCTGATCCTGTTTTCCAAGGTGATCCACGATCATCTGCTGCGACACTATGACTGTCGGCAGATCGCGGAGATCGGGCTTTGCAACGGTAATATCAAGATTTACAGTTTTGACTATGAAGGCAGGCAGATTGCGTTCTATCTTTCGGGGATCTGTTCCGCCAATGCCTCGGACAACTGCTACCAGGCGCACTGGCTGACCGGCGCTGCGAAGTTCGTCATGTTCGGCTCCTGCGGCAGTCTGGATAAGACGGCGACCACGGGGAAATACATCATCCCAACGGAGAGTTACCGTGGAGAAGGGTGCTCGTACTATTATGCACCGCCGGCGGATTATATACCGGTCAAAAACGCGGATAAGCTTGCCGGGATCTTTGATGAGATCGGTGCGCCTTACGTGAAAGGCCGCGTGTGGACCACCGACTCCATGCTCCGCGAAACAGCCGCACTTGTTGCGAAGAGAAAGCAGGAGGGCTGTCTGGCTGTGGAAATGGAGGTGGCGGGCGTGCAGGCCATTTGTGATTTCTACGGCCTGGAACTGTTCGATTTTCTGGAAGCCGGCGATGTGCTGGATGAGAGCGATTACGACATCACAGACCTTCCCGGTGCGAACCATGACCTTGGGAAGTTGATGATCGCGCTGGAAATCGCCAAACGGATATAGCGGAACTGCCGGAAGCGGTGTACGAGGAACTGCCTGCTCCGAAAAAGAGGGCGGTCAGCAGGTTTGCGTAAGAATGGAGAGATAACAGCATGGCATTCGATTATAAAAAAGAATACAAGGAATTCTATATGCCAAAAGCGGTGCCCGGCATCGTGACTGTGCCGCGTATGAACTACATCGCGGTTCGCGGGCAGGGAGACCCCAATGAAGAAGACGGCGCCTACAAGAGGGCAATCGGGCTGTTATACGGAATCGCTTTCACGATCAAGATGAGCAAGAAAGGCGACCACCGGATCGACGGGTATTTTGATTTTGTCGTACCGCCGCTGGAAGGGTTCTGGTGGCAGGACGGTGTCGAAGGCGTTGACTATACCCGCAAGGAGGACTTTCAATGGATCTCCGTTATCCGCCTGCCGGATTTCGTGACGGAAGCCGACTTCGCGTGGGCGAAGGAAGAAGCAACGAAGAAAAAGAAGATGGATTTCTCCGAGGTGGAATTTTTCTCATACGAAGAAGGCCTGTGCGTTCAGTGCCTGCATGTCGGTTCTTACGATGATGAGCCGGCAACGGTCGCCAGGATGCATGCCTTTATGGAATCGCAGGGGTATGCGCTCGACATCACACAGGAACGGATGCACCACGAAATCTATCTGAGCGATGCCAGAAAGGTGGCGCCTGAAAAACGCAAAACAGTGATCCGGCATCCGGTCAGAAGGGCGGAACAGTAAGCGTATGGAGACTTTTGCTACAAGCGACAGAAAAGAATGGCGGGCGTATCTTGAAGCGCACTTTGAGACCGCGGAAGAGGTCTGGTTCGTGTTTCCCGTGAAAGCGGCCGGTGAGGAGAGTCTTTCCTATAATGATGCGGTCGAGGAAGCGCTCTGTTTCGGCTGGATCGACAGCACCAACCGGCGTCTGGACGACCTGCACTGCATCCGGCGCTTCACGCCCAGGAAAAAGGGGAGCACTTACTCGCAGCCGAATATCGAGCGGCTGTGCTGGCTTAACGAACGCGGGATGATCCATCCTGCGGTCAGGGAGAGCGTGCTGCCTGTTATACAGGCACCGTTCGAATACCCGCCGGACATACTTGAGGCGCTGCAGCAGGATGACGCGGTCTGGGAGAACTATCAGGCGTTTTCCGAGCCGTATAAGCGCATCCGGGTCGCATACATCGAAGCCGCCCGAAAGCGTCCGGAAGAGTTTGAAAAGCGCCTGCAAAGCTTCATCGAAAAGACGCGCCGCGGTAAACTGATCAAAGGATACGGCGGGATCGACAAGTACTATTATTGACAGAAAAGAACTGAGCAGCGAAAGGAACAGCAATGAAGAAAAAGCTGGATGACATCAGAAAACCGAAAGAGATTAGCAATAAAAAGAAGTCGGCGCGGAATACGGTTCTGTTTTTCGTATTTGGCCTGTTTATGGGCTTTGCTGCCAAGTGGCTGGACAGTCTGGTCTTTGACGATGCGGTCCCGTGGCTGCGCGTCATGGAGCGGCTGGATCTTGGCAATCTTTTTACACTGCTGGCGCCCTGGCTGCTGCTCGCGCTCATCATCGCGGTGTTCAGTGACACGCCTGGCAAAGCCGCCGTCAATGTATTCGTATTTTTTGCTGGCATGTGCGCCGCATACCATCTCTATTCGATCCTGTTCAGCGGATTCGACCCCGGCAGCTACATGCTGATCTGGTATGGCATCACGCTGGTATCGCCGGTCATGGCGGCCTGCTGCTGGTATGCGAAAGGGGGCAGCGCGCCTTCCATCGTTCTCAGCACGCTGATTCTGTGGGTGATGGCGATGAATTGCTTCAGCGTCGGACACTGGTATTTCTATCTTCTCGATGCGGCCAATACCGTGATCTTCCTCGCAGCTGCGGCTGTGCTGTACAAGACGCCGAAACAGACGGCGATTGCTTTGCTCGCCGGTCTTGTTCTGGCGGTGGCGCTGCGGCAGTATATCCCGTATCTCCCCGGCTGAAGGAAGGAGCCAGCTCTTGCAGGTACTTGAAAAGATCAGCATATTTGTCGGTAAACACATGGCGGTCATCGTCCTCGTGATCGCTGCTCTTTCATTGTTCTTCCCAACGACCGCCCTGTGGGTGCAGACGGGGTGGATCAACTATCTTCTTATGCTTGTGATGTTCGGCATGGGACTGACACTGAAAACGGGAGACTTTCAATACGTTTTCCGGCATCCCCGGAATATCATTCTGGGCTGCATCAGCCAGTTCACCGTCATGCCGCTGCTGGCATACGGTCTCGGAATGGCGTTCCATCTCGATACAGCGCTGCTCGCAGGGGTGATCCTGGTGGGGACCTGTCCGGGCGGTACCTCCAGCAATGTCATCACGTATCTGGCGGGCGGCGACGTTGCGCTGTCGGTCGGTATGACGAGCGTGAACACGCTCTTGGCACCGTTGCTGACCCCGGCGATCACCTATCTGTTTTTGCATACGTCCGTCGATGTGGACGTGTGGAGCATGTTCCTGTCGGTCGTGCAGGTCGTGATCATTCCAATCGTTTTAGGGTTGCTGGTGAATCGCTTCCTCGGCCGTTTGACAGCTTCTTTTGCAAAGATTCTGCCGCTGGTGTCCGTAACGGCGATCTGCCTGATCGTGATGGCGGTCGTATCGCACAACGCGGAAAAGATCCTGACGACCGGTGCGGTCGTCTTTGCAGTTGTGATCCTGCACAATCTGCTCGGGTATGCCTGCGGGTTCGGCCTCGGCAAACTCTTGAAACTGAATGTGCCGCAAACCAAGGCGATCTCTGTGGAAATCGGCATGCAGAACTCCGGGCTGGCAACGGCACTGGCGGGAACAGCGTTTCCCGACCTTGCCATGGCGACGGTGCCCGGGGCCATCTTCTCGGTATGGCATAACATTTCCGGCGCGGTCCTGGCGGGGATCCTGCAGCGCGTATCCTCCAAAGGATCATCTTCCGGAGAAGTGTGATATAATCTTCCTATATGGAAGAACGGGAAAGGAGGGGCCATGGATATTTCGAATATCGAAGTGTTTACCCAGAGCAGCATCCGCATTCGCTGCGAAGCGGGCAATGTGTATATCGACCCGTTCCGCATGAAGGATGCACCGCATGACGCAGACCTGATCCTGATCACACACGATCACTACGATCATTTTTCACCGGACGATCTGGCTGGGGTCATCGGACCGTCATCGGTACTTGTCGTACCGGAAAAACTGGCTGCCAAAGCAGCCGGGACCGGGCTGGCGTTTGAACGGATCGAAACGGTCATGCCCGGCAGGGAATACCGGATCGCCGGCCTTTCCTTTGAAACAGTCGCTTCCTACAATCGTCTCAAACCATTCCATCCGAAGAGCGCCGGATGGGTCGGGTATATTCTGCATACGGACGGAAAGCGTGTTTTCATCGCCGGAGATACGGATAAGACGGACGAGAACAGTGCAGTTGCCTGCGACATCGCGCTCGTACCGGTCGGCGGCAAGTTCACGATGGACGCAAAGGAAGCCGCGGCACTGATCAATACGATCCGCCCTGCGGTGGCGATTCCGACCCATTACGGTACTATAGTAGGGAAGAAGAGCGACGGTGACAGGTTCGCATCGCTGGTGGATCCCGCCGTCGAAGTGCGGAACATTATCCGGGATTGATCACAGGACCGCCTGCCCGGCGCCTGCTGCGCGGAGCGGGGAAAGGAGGATACACATGTCAGTTGTATCTGTGCGTAAAACGGGCGGCGATGACTACGCTGCCATTAAAGAGACCGTCGACCAGGTCCTTGCGGACATCGGCGGGCTTTCGGATATCATCAAGCCGGGTGATAAGGTCATTATCAAACCAAATCTGGTAGCCTGCCCGACAGACCGGCTTTCCGGCGGCATCACGCGCTGGGAGGTCTGTCTGGCGCTTTACGAAGCAGTGAAGGCGGAGGGGGCGGTTCCCGTGATAGCGGAGTCTTCCGCAGCCGGCGCGGATACCGAGCTCACCATCGAAAAATGCGGCTATCAGCAGCTGCGTGAACAGGGGATCCCGGTCATCGATCTGAAGGCGAAGGAAAACGCCCGCATCAGACTCGACATCGGGGACGGGATCGTCTTTCGTGAGATCGATACCTGGGAGCTGGTCCGTGACTGCGATGCCATCATCACCGTGCCGGTCATGAAGACTCACGACCAGACCGAGATCACGCTCGGTATGAAAAATCTCAAGGGTCTGCTCGTGGATACACAGAAAAAAGACTTCCACAAGAAAGGACTGATCGAAGGTGTCGTCGACTGGAATCTGTACCTCAAGCCCTGCCTGGAGATCGTAGACGGTACGTACGGGCAGCAGGGGCTCGGACCGATCTTCGGCGAGACGAAACGCATGGATCTGATCATAGGTTCCAAGGATCTTGTCGCCTGTGAAGCGGTGACCGGCAAGATCATGGGCTATGAACCGGAGGAGGTCATGATCACCAAGGCGGCGTATGACCGCGGCTTCGGGGAGATGGATCTTGCGAAGATCGAAGTCATCGGAAAGCAGATCGAAGAGGTCGCGAGCCGGTTCAAGCGCTCCTGCGAGGTAGAGATCGAAGGGATCCCGGATTCGTTCAATCTGGTCTTCGCGAAAGATGCCTGTACGGGCTGCCATAATACAGTCATCAGCGCCCTGATGGATATGAAGGCGCAGGATCTGTTCCCATACCTGGAGGGCATGAATGTCTGCGTCGGTCCCTGTACAGAGGAAATGCTGCCGGAAGGCGCCGATGCGGACAATACGGTCTGCATCGGGATATGCTGCCGAAAACTGGCGGAAGCAAAAGGGCTGCGCTGGGTCGTCGGCTGTCCGCCCGGCAACGTCGATGTTGTCAAAGGTATTTTAGGAGACCGGAAAGAATACGGCGTCCGGTACAACTGATGACGCTTCAGCAGCGTCTGCACATGTATCTGTTATCGCTCTTAATAAGAAAGGAATCGCAAAATCAATGAAGACGAGAGATTTTACCTTCGCATCCGCGACCGGTGTCAGTCAGATCGATGCCAGTGTCTATACGCCGGAGGATGGCGCTTTTGAGACTGTTCTGGTCATCCACCACGGGATGGCGGAACACAGGAGACGGTATCTGGGGTTCATCGAATACCTGTGTGAGAACGGCGTGGCAGTCTACATGCATGACATGGCCAATCACGGCAGATCCAACAAAGACTACGAACTGACCGGCTGGTTCGGAGAAAAGGACGGCTATAAAGGACTGGTCGAAGACTTTCGTGAAATGGTGTTGGAAGCGAAACGGGAAAACCCGGATAAGAAGATCATCGTCATGGGGCATTCCATGGGATCGTTCATCTGCCGTCTCTATACGGCATGGTATCCGGAAGATCCGTTCGAAGGCGCCATCTATATGGGGACCGGCGGTCCGAATCCTGCCGGCGGAGCGGGCAGGATCATGGCGTCTTTGATCGGCGCGCTGAAAGGCAAAAAACACAAGAGCAGCACCATGAACAATCTGGCGTTCGGTTCATACGGCAAGCGGTTTGAAGGCCGTACGCCGTTTGACTGGCTCACGCGCGACGAGGCGATCGTGGATCAATATATCGATGATCCTTACTGCGGGTATCTGTTCACCGTCCAGGGGATGAAGGACCTTGTCATCGTGAACGGGCAGTCCAACACCGCAGACTGGTTCCGCGCCGTTCCGGCTGACCTGCCGATCCTGGTGATCAGCGGGGCACTCGATCCGGTCGGGGAATACGGGAAGGGCATCGATAAGGTATGCGAAAAACTGGAACAGACCGGTCATAGGAAGGTCACGAAGATCCTCTATCCGGACTGCCGCCACGAAGTGCTGAATGAACTGAACAAGGATGCGGTCATGCAGGATGTGCTGAACTGGATCCGTTCGGTATGATCTTAAAAACGATCCGCAAAGAGCGGTCAAAGAGTCGCCTGTCCCTCTGTCTCGATGAACAGGACCAGTGTTTTGGTCAGGTTCGCACAGTCCTCCGGACTGATCCCGACAGCCAGCTGGGACAGGTTTTCTTTTTTCATGGCGAAAACGCCGGTTTCAAGAATGTCCACCGTAGAAGCTGGTTTGGGGGCAAGCCTGCCTTCTTCCGCGCACCGGTCGAACGTCATTGCAGTCAGTGATTCCGGATCCGGCGTCCACCGGGGATAGATCTCCCGGTCGAGAACGTTGAAGTTGTTGAGACGGGCGAGTTCTTTAAATGCGCTCGAGTCGTCATGTTCTTCGGATGCGTCCATAAACCGGCAGCTGATCGTGAAGTTCATTTCGGCTTCCGAAATATCTATGAGGGAGAAATCCTGCCTGCCTACTGTCTTGTCCGTTTCGTTCTTACTGAGATAATCAAAATTGCTCAGCAGGGTATAAATCAGACCGAGCAGATCGGTCGTGTCCGCCGGGGCGATCGCACGGGTCAGCGGCTCGATGTGACGCAGCGTGAAAACAGGCGAATCGACGGACGTACCGTGTTCTTCTTTAAAGGTCTGGATCATCCCGTATACTTTGTTCTGGAACTTGGTGACATCCGTCGGATCGACGGAAATGGTCATCACTGCGCTCTGCGGGAGCGTCTCGACACTGTCACCTGCCTTGAAAGAGGAGAGCCGGTAGTCGATATGCGTCTGTTCGCACCAGTTCAGGATCTCGTACAGGATCATCACAGGGTCGGTCTGTTCTTCATCGATCTGTTCGGGGGTGCTGCGGCTGAGTCCATCGATACTGAGTTCGTAAGCCTTGTAATCCGCGATCGGTTCGGTTGACAGTTCGTGTGAAAAACGATGTGTATCCAAAGACGCGCTGTTCTTAAAAAGCACAGCGCTGTCGCTGTCCGATATGTTGATCAGCCGATCCGTGTCGAGATAATCCGCCGGAAGCGCCATGGCGCCGGTATAGAACAGACCATCGCGCAGCGTGATGACCGCGGTCGTCCGGCTGTGGTTGGAGGCGTCCTGCAGAGCTGTCAGGACCGCAGCTGTTTTGGCGGCGCTGCTTTCTGCAGCGTCCGGACTGATGCTGCAATGCATCGTGATCGTTGCGTCGTCGCCGGTATCTTCCGGCGCCTGTTTGACGAGAATAACAGCATTATCGTTAACTATTCGATAATAGATCTCGTTTTCATCCGCGAAAGCGATGACCGCGTCAAGCATCTCGGACGGCGATTCCGAGAGAGAAAACGCTTCTTCAAGCGTGATGCGGAGTGCCTCGGCATCTTCTTTGATGGCTTTCGCGCGCTCTTTGGTCAGTCCGCTGATCTCCGTGCATCCTGTCAGTGAAATGAGCAGCAGGACGACCAGCAAAAGGGCAGTGATTTTAGTTTTCAATATAATATTATTTGAACCGGTTGCGGAACCGTTGCTTCTGGCGGTTTTGTTCATGCTATCCTCCCCGGGCGGTGCTGCGCACCTCCCCGACACGTGTCAATGATACCACG
>JAWRJC010000082.1:0-38421 GCA_040307715.1 Clostridiales bacterium
CGCTCCGGCCAGTATCAAAAGAGGCCCTTCCGTTGTGAGGACGGCCTCCTGCTGTTCTTTGTTCAGATGACTGAACGTACTGTTTGTCTGTTTCATATCTGTCTCGTTTCTCATAGATGTATTTTACCATACAGCATGTTCAAATTCATTACTCCGCGCGCATTTTGAGCAGATATCCGTCCGGTTTTCGTCCCCGCTTTATTGTTGTAAAGAGATAGCATACCGCGCGATTCTGTGATAGAATGATTTATTATTATTTCCGCGGGAAATAATGTGAATGGAGAGAGAACATGCTGGACTTTAAAAGAGAGCGGCGCATGCCGCGCAGATCCGGGACCGTGATCCCTAGGGATTACCTCCTGACCATGAAGAGCCGCCTGGCGGACATCAACGAAATCGATGAAGACCTTTATCAAAAGTACAACGTCAAGCGCGGGCTGCGCAATGCGAACGGCACCGGCGTTGTGGTCGGCCTGACCAAGATCAGCGACGTCCACGGGTACGAGGTCGATGCGCAGAACCGCAAAGTCCCGATCGACGGGGAACTGTTCTACCGCGGATACGAGGTCAAGGAACTGGTCAGCAACTACATCGCCGAAGACCGGTTCGGGTTTGAAGAGGTCACCTACCTGCTGCTGTTCGGGGAACTTCCCACGGCGGAAAAACTGGAGACCTTCAAGAACTACATCGGGGAAAAGCGCGACCTGCCGACCGGGTTCGCGCGTGACATGATCCTGACCGCCCCGTCCAACAATATCATGAACAAACTCGCCAGGAGCGTTCTGGCGCTGTACTGCTATGACGACGATCCGGACAACACCGCGGTCGACAATGTCCTGCGGCAGTCGATCGGCATCATCGGTTATTTCCCGGCTCTGATCGCCTATGCGTTCCAGGCCAAGCAGACCTTCTACGACAACCAGAGCATGCACCTGCACTACCCGGTACCGGAACTTGGCACCGCGGAGAATGTGCTGCGTATGCTGCGTCCGACCGGCGAGTTCACCGACCAGGAAGCCAAAGCCCTTGACATCAGCCTCGTGCTCCACGCGGACCACGGCGGCGGCAACAACTCGACTTTCACGACCCACCTGATCTCTTCCTCCGGTACAGATACGTATTCAGCCATCGCAGCGGCCATCGGGTCGCTCAAAGGTCCGCGCCACGGCGGCGCCAATATCTCCGTCACCCGGATGATGATGGACCTGAAGACGAATGTCCGCGACATCACCGACCGCAAGGCTGTCGACGCCTATCTGACCCGTGTCCTGAAGGGGGAAGCCAACGATGGTTCCGGCCTTGTCTACGGTATGGGCCACGCGATCTACACGAAGTCCGATCCGCGTGCGGTCATGCTCAAAGGGATCGCGAAAAACCTCGCTGAAAGCAAAGGCCTCGAGGAAGACTTCGCGCTGTACGACTACATCGAACAGCGGACCCCGTCCCTGTTCGCCGAAGTGACCGGCAAGGAAACGCAGATGTGCGCCAACGTCGATCTGTATTCCGGCTTTGTCTACAACGCCCTCAATATCCCGATGGATGTCGCCACCCCCTTCTTTGCGATGGCGCGGCTGTCCGGCTGGTGCGCGCACCGGCTGGAGGAACTGGTCGCCGGCAAAAAACTGATGCGTCCGGCCTATGTGAACGTCCAGCCCAGACAGACCTATGTCCCCCTCGAAGAACGGATCAACGCAGAGGCGCAGGATCCGGGCGAGCCGGCTGACATCCAGAAACTCGCACTGCTGCAGGATGCCTACGCAGCGGAGATCCGGAAACTCAGGAAGGCGAATATCAATAACCTCCAACAGGTCAAAGTGACCTCCGAGCGGATCCGCGAACTCCGGCTGAAAAGCGAAGAGATCAGCAAAACCATCGAGGAGGAATCGCAGAAATGACCCGGTAACAAAAAACACCGCCTGAAGGGCGGTGTTTTTTTGCGGTAATCGTTCCTATCTGATGTTTTGTCCGGCGATGATCCGCTCGACCTCTTCGCGTTTCTCGTACAGCACGCAGCCGCCTTCGTGATCATCCATCAGGATATCCCCGCTCCTGAGTGCAGTGAACAGCGGCGAATGCATCGCTTCGCGCAGGGATGTATCGCGGATATTCACATCGGAATACGGAGAGAACGGACACGGCTCGGCCCCACCGTGGGAATTGATATGGAAGAATCCCCTTCCGGCCGCCACGCAGCCGCCCGAGCTCTTCTCATCGCCCGGGAAAGAGATATACACCATCTCAGGATGATTGGCTCTCAGATCATCGATTTGCGCCTTGAGATACTCTCTCTCTGCATCTTCCGGCGCAAGGTCCTGACTATCGTCTGTAACCGGAACGTATTCCACGTAGATCACAGCCTTGCAGCCTCTGTCGGACAGCTTCTTCAGGAATGTCCCGGAGGTGACTTCCTGCAGGTTTTCCTTCGTGACCGTCACGGAAGCGCCAAAGATCAGACCGCGCCGGTGCAATTCATCCATGTTGGCGATGAGCTGATCATAAACGCCTTCTCCGCGCCTTGTATCCGTGATTTCCCGCTCGCCTTCGATGCTCATAATGGGCAGCAGATTGCGGCACTGATCCAGCAGGTTGAAGTAGCGCTCCCCGATATAGGTCCCATTGGTAAAGATCGGGAACAGGATGCCGGGGACAGTCCCGGCTGCCTCGATGACATCGCTGCGCAGCATCGGCTCGCCGCCCGCCAGCAGGATAAAGCTGACCCCCATTTCATCCGCTTCCCGGAAGATCCGGAGCCAGTCCTTCCCGGAAAGCTGATCGACCGGTGCCGCATCCACCGTTGCCTCGTTGCAGCGGGAATAGCACCCTGCGCAGTGCAGATTGCACTGGCTGGTGATGCTGGCGATCAGGAACGGCGGAACATGCTCGCCTGCCGCTTCCGCCTGTTCCCGTTTCGTCGACGCCGCTTTGCTGGCCGCGGCAAACCGCAGCATGAAAGCACTTCCTTTCGGATCCTTCAAAGTGGCTTTGAGCGCGTCTTTCACGACTCGTTCAACACCCCTTGTCAAGTATGCCTGCAGATCAAAATCCACGTTCGTTTGACTCATTTTCCATTCCTTTTCGGCCTGATCGATCAGGCTTTGTTAAACTTTTCTTTCGGCTGTTTGCAGCGCGGGCATGTCCAGTCGTCAGGAAGATCCTCAAACGCAACACCATCATGCGCTGCAGGATCATACACATAGCCGCAGATGGAACAGACATACTTGCCGGTCGCTTCAGCAGCAGAGAAATCCACCTCCGCCGGAATGGTCGGAACCGGGTTGTCCAGATCCATCACGCGCTTTGTTTCCAGATTTTCATACCCCTGGGGCGAATGGGTGGACATATAAACGGTCGGATGATTACGGATGAAAGCGCGGACTCTGTCCAGCGTCTCGCGCGCTGCCGGCAGATCGTCAAAGACGACAGAGAGTTTATTCTCATACAGCGCTTCATCGACATAGGTAATGTCGCCGTGCATCATATAGAACAGCCCGTCAATCTCTGCGATGACGATACTGTTGCCGTTCGTATGGCCTTTCGCTTTGAGGAAGTAGACGCCGTCGCAGATCTTCTGACTTTCCGGGAATTCATAGTATGCCCCGTCTGTGAATTTGATCGGCACGAGGTTTTCAATGCCCTGCAGTTCATCCGCAGACAGTTCTTCTTCACCAACGAAAGTCTCAGCGTTCGGGAAGGACTTCAGTTCACCGGAGTGGTCGGCATGCTTATGCGTCAGCAGAATCTTAGTGACCTGCTCGGGCTTATAGCCAAGTGCCTCAAACGCTTCCATGTAACTGCAGATATCCTTACCGGTGTAAGCCGGGCTTGTCTCATCCGGCACTTCCTCAGGTGTCCCGGCAGGAAGACCGGTATCTACCAGGATCACTTCATCGCCTGTATCGATGACCCAGTTCTGCAGACTCCCGCGGTATCTGACCGTTGGATCGAACTTCTCAGGCCCTTCCTCTCCGCCGAATGCGAATGGCTGCCCGTAAAATCCGTCTCTTCTGAATTTGACCGCTTTGATAATCATGTCTTACCCTCCATAATCAATCCCGGTTCGGCATTTTTGATTGTATAAAATTAAATTGTTTACAATCTATATGATAATTATATACCACTTTTCAAAAAATGAAAAGCCTTTTTCAGCAGATCCGCGGCAATCCTTCCCCGTACAGCACGTCCAGAACGCGCACTCCGCCGAGCGGCGTGACCAGCTGCACGTTCGCGTCCTCCGTGACCGTTCCGATCACAGCAGCGTTTTTGCCGTGTTCCGCCGCGCGCATGGCAGCGAGCGCTTTCTCCACGTCCTCTTCCGCAACGACCGCGATCATCTTACCCTCGTTCGCCATATAGAGCGGATCAAGACCCAGGATCCCTGCCAGTCCTGCGACCTTCTCATCGACCGGGATCTGCGATTCTTCGATCTGCATCCCGCATCCGGCCGTTCTGCACAGTTCATTCAGGATCGTCCCGAGGCCACCTCTTGTCACATCGCGCATCGTATGCGGCACGATGCCGGCCGCGTACAGCGCGTCGGTGATATCCTTGAGCACGCCGCAGTCGCTTGTGATCTCATTGTCGATCCCCATGCGGGCACTGTAAATGCAGGCCTGGTGATCGCCCAGGTTGCCGGACAGGATGATCTTATCCCCCGGTTTCATGTTCGCCGCGCGGGCCGCTCTTCCGTCCGGGATCAGACCGATGCCGGACGTATTGATGTACAGACCGCCCTGACCGTCCACGACCTTGGTGTCACCGGCAGCGATGACAACGCCGGCCTTGAACGCCTCCTCCGCCATCGTAGCAGCGATCCGGTCGAGGTCTTCGATCGAAAAACCCTCTTCAATGATAAACCCGCACGTCAGGTATTTCGGCTCCGCCCCCATCATCAGCAGGTCGTTGACCGTCCCGGCGATGCAGAGTTTGCCGATGTTGCCGCCTTTGAAGAACAGCGGTGTGACGACGAAACTGTCCGTGCTGTAGGCCAGCTTGCCGCCCTCCATGTCAAAGACCGCCGCGTCTTCCAGGGCGTCCAGGATATCGTTATGAAAGTATTTGCCGAACACCCGGCCCATCAGCTCGTGGGATGCCTGCCCGCCGCTGCCGTGCGCCATGGTGATGATGTCTTTTGTCTCGCTCATAGTCTCTCTTTTCTTAAGGAATCGCTCGCTATACGGATCCGTTCCGCTTGCCGCATGGGGTCAGCGGTTGCGGTACCAGATGCCGCAGGCACCTTCCGCGCTGACCATGCACGGTCCGTACGGTGCGGTCGGGGTGCAGCCGCCGGAAGCGAACATCGGGCAGTCCGCCGGATCGAGCCGGCCGGTGATGACATCCGCGCAGCGGCATGCCGGCGGTAATTCAACATCTTTGTCGAGGCCGAAACTGCCTCCGTCGTATTCCCGGTACGGTTCGCTGATATAAAGACCGGAGTCAGGGATGCTCCCGAGCCCCCGCCAGACCGCTGCGCCCGGCGTGTAATACTCATCCAGCACCTCCAGTGCCTTCGGATTGCCCGCCGCGTGAACAGCGTTCTTGTAGTGGTTGCCCACCTCGTGTGTGCCGTTTTCGATCTGCCGGACCAGGTCGTAGATGGTCACCAACAGGTGTTCCGGTTCGAATCCTGCCACCACGAACGGTTTTCTGTACTTCTCAGCCAGCGGCTTGAACGGGTCGCTGCCGATGATGACGCATACATGCCCCGGGCAGATGAATCCGTCGATCTCCGGCTGGCTGTCGCAGATCCAGGTGAGTGCAGGCAGGATCGTCTTGATCGCCGTGACGAGTTTGACATTGTGGATGTCTTTTTCCCGCATCTCCCGGATCATCAGGCCGTAGATCGGCGCCGTCGTCTCAAAACCGACCGCCGCCACCACGTGGGTCACATCAGGCTGCGACTGCGCTTTTTCCAGAACTTCAAACGGAGAGTAGACCACCTCGACACGCGCCCCCTGCCCTTTGTGGTCTGACAGACTGCCGGCGGTGCCGGGCACCTTCAGCATATCGCCGAACGAATAGAGCACATGGCCTTCCGTATGGGCATATTCCACGCATTTGTCAATAAAAGCCGCCGGTGTGACGCACACCGGACAGCCCGGACCGCTGATCAGATGGATCTTCGGCGAGATGAGACTGCGGACGGCGCCTTTGAAAATCGCCGCCGTGTGGGTCCCGCACACCTCCATCAGGCGGATATCCGGACCATCATAGGCTTTCAGGTAGGAAACGGTCTTTGCGAGAGATTCATTCATGGTGCGATCCCTCCGGTCTTACGCCAGTTCCTCGATGTCCGAGAACAGCTCGATCAGTTCTTCCGCCTTGTCCTTCTCCATGACTTCAATGGCGCAGCCGGCGTGGACCAGCACATACTGCCCCACTTTCGGCTCCACAAGACCGGTGTTGACCATGACCTGATTGCCGCTGTAATCCACTTTCGCGCGCATGCCGTCCACTTCGACGACCTTGCCCGGTATCGCGATACACATATCTAATGCTCTCCTTTATCTATCCCCTGCCCGCCATCAGCGGGCTGCTGTTTTGTTTTTCTTGTGCAGCCGCTTCTGGCCGCTTCTCCTATTGTGCCACAACTTTGCGGTTTACGCCATAGACGGGTCGCCCGGCAGGAATGAAGCCGCGTACGCCTGTCCCAGCGCGATCCCGCCGTCGTTGGGACTGACGGAGATGTTATAGTAGGTCTCAAACCCCTCCGCACGGAGCTGCTCCAGCGTTTCCTCCATCAGGATCCGGTTCTGGAACACGCCGCCGGTCAGAGCCACTTTGCTCACCCCGGTCCTCTCCCGGAACTCCCTGCATTTTGCCGCGATCATGTAAGCGATGCGCATGTGGAACGCCAGGGCCAGATCGTCCGCTTCGCTCCTCTCAGGGGTCTTTTTTGCCCTTGCAGCGGCATCCTCGAGCAGGATCGCACATTCCCCCTCGTAGGAATTGTAATCGCAGATGCCCAGCAGTGCTGCCGCCGCGTCGAACAGCCTGCCCATGCTGGAACTTTTCACTGTGTTGATGCCTGCCGCGATCGCCTTTTCAAGGATCTCCGTCTCCCGATGCGCGAGCGTATCCATCCGTTCGCTGTAGGCAATGAGATCGCGGATATCGATGGTGATGTCCTCCGATGAGGAATCGCGCTGTCCGCCGGCTGTTTCATCATAATAGCCGTTTTTCACCGCATACAGATAACTGGCTGCGGATTTCCAGCCTTCATCCATGGAACTGTCGCCGCCGATCATATCGACGTACTTCAGGTGCGCGAGCCGCTCCATACTGCCCTTTTCACACAGCAGGAACTCCCCGCCCCAGATCGCGCCGTCCGTGCCGTAGCCGGTGCCGTCAAAGCTTACGCCGATGACCGGGCCGCTGATGGCATTCTCCGCCATGACCGAAGCCACGTGCGCATGATGATGCTGGATGCGGACGAGCGGCAGACCGTGCGTTTTCGCATATACTTCCGCATACCGTGTCGTATAGTAGTCCGGGTGCAGATCGCAGACGACCTTTTCGGGACGGACCCGGAACAGCGCTGCCATCCGTTCCACATTTTCTTCATACAGAGCCCTGTTCTCCGCGCTGTCCATATCGCCGAAATACTGGCTCGGATAGACGAATCCGCCCTTGCCGAGCGCGAAGGAATTCTTGAGCTGCCCGCCGCACGCCAGAAGTTCCTGTTCGCACGGTTCGGCGTACAGCGGCACCGGCGCATAGCCTTTGGAGCGCCGGATGATCTGCGGCTGCCCGTCGATCACACGGCATACGCTGTCGTCGACGCTCACGCGGATCTTTCGCTTATTGTAAAAGACGGCCGTCAGATCAGGATGCGTATCCTGAAAACGGAACATCTCTTCGTCCTCTTTGATGATGGGCATGCCGGACAGGTTGGCGCTCGTCGCGATCAGAGGCCCGCCAAAACCGTCCAGCAGCAGATACTGGGCGCCCATGGACGGCAGGAACGCACCGATGAACCGGCTTTTTTCGAACTCGCTGTAGTCCGCGGGATGGAAGGCCTGC
This sequence comes from Clostridiales bacterium, assembly GCA_040307715.1. Classification (GTDB taxonomy): domain Bacteria; phylum Bacillota; class Clostridia; order Peptostreptococcales; family Anaerovoracaceae; genus RUG13615. Next base: position 8,020 of record JAWRJC010000082.1, read on the forward strand.
AGTTCGTCCGCCGGCTTTCTCTCCAGCAGAAGGATCGGCCGCGCCGAAGATGTCAGGAGTTTTTCCTCCACCTCGCTGACACTGCAGTACTGCCTGATCTCATCGACCGACCGGAACATCACTGCAAATGGTTTTTTCTCTCTGCCCTTCATTTCCCGGAGCATACGCACCGCTTCCGGGTCGAGCGGATCCGCCAGAAGATTATAACCGCCCATGCTCTTGAAACCGACGACACAGCCCTCTTTGAGCAGCGCCGCCGCACGTTCCAGCGGCAGCTTATCCGTCGGATCGTCGATCCGGAGCCGCTCCAGCATCTGCGGGCCGCAGTCGTGGCAGGAGATGGTCTGCGCATGATAACGCCTGTCGGTCAGCGTCGTGTATTCCGCTTCACACGACGGGCACATCGGGAAATCGATCATCGACGTATTGTCTCTGTCGTAGGGAAAACGGTCCACGATCGTGTACCTTGGACCGCACACCATGCAGCTGATGAACGGATGGCGGTACCGCCGGTCAGCCGGTTCGTACATCTCCCGCAGGCAGTCCGGGCAGACCGCGATGTCCGCGGGGATCATCGCCACTTCGCGTTCCCCTTCTCCGCTCTTAAGGATGGAGAAGGTTTCGTATACACAAAGAGGAGCCGGGTCGCGCCGTACATGCACGATCTCAGCCGGCCCCGGTTTCTGCTCGATCAGAGTGCCGAGAAACGCGGAGATCCGTTGCGGTGTATCCGTCACATAGATCTCCACCAGACCGCCGATATTCGATACTGTTCCCTTCATTCCGAGCGATTCCGCGACCTTGGCCACATACGGACGGAATCCCACGCCCTGCACGATGCCCCAGAGACGGATCCGCTCAGTGATCTTCACTGCCATAAAGCAACCTGTTCTCTATAAAGATGCCGCTTTCTCCTCCAGCCAGGCGGCGACCTCTTCAAATCCCTCGCCGTTCCGGCCGGATACTTTGAACACCGGAACGTCCTTATTGAGCGCCCGGATGCCGCGCATGAAGCGTTCCTCGTCAAAATCCAGATACGGGATCAGATCAACTTTGTTCAGAATGATCAGGTCCGCTTTTTCAAATGCGAGCGGGTATTTATAGGGCTTGTCGCTGCCCTCGGTGACCGTGGAAATCAGCATCTTGACATGCTCGCCGATAGAGAACTCCGCCGGGCAGACGAGGTTGCCGACGTTCTCGATGAAGAGGACGGACGGCTCGCGGACAGCAGCGTGCGCCGCATCCTGCTCATGGTCGTGGAGACGCTCCGCGGCATGGTCGTGTACATGGCCGTCAAAATGATCGTGATCCGCTTCATGGGTGTGCGGATCCCCCTCATGATGATGGCCGTGATGACCGGCGATCTCCATATGATCGATCATGTGATCGATCATCGGCGCGTCCAGGTGGCATGCGCCGAACGTATTGATCTGATAGGTCTCGATCCCCAGGCTGTTGAGATCCTGCGTATCGATGTCGGACTCGATATCGCCCTCGATCACGTACGGTTTGAGGGACTTGAGGCACCCGATGATGTTCTTCAGAACTGTCGTTTTGCCGGCGCCCGGCGCCCCCATTTCGTTGACGACCAGGACACCGTGACTGCCCATGTGTTCTTTGATATGTTCCGCGATGGCGTCATTCTCATCCATGATGCCTTCCATCACGTCGATCTTTCTGATGTCGTGCATTGTATTCTCCTATCATTCTGCAGACTGCAGTTATTCTACTTCTATGCTCTCGATATAAAACTCTTTTCCGATCTCGGTCGGCTCCCCGTCCGCGCCGCACTCCGGGCACGCAAAAGACATCGGCTGCCTGTGAAACAGTGTGCCGCATGCCGGACACCTGAGCTGCGGTTTTATCCTGGTGATGCCGAGCGCCGCGCCTTCGCAAAGACTGCCCTCTGCGATCAGATCGAAGTACATGCGGATGGATTCCGGAACATAGCCCGAGTAATCGCCCACGACCAGATCGATCCGGACGACTTTCCCGGCGCCGGCTTTCCGGCAGTGTTCCTCCGCCATATGGACAATGTGTTCGGTGATTGGATATTCGTGCATGCTAACATTATAAGACACCCCGCCGATGAATTCAACGGGGCAGAAACCCGTTCCCACCGCATCCGCTGCTGCCGGCAGCATCTATATATGCGAATATTCTGTATATTGTATTATTGCAACTAATAAAGGAAGTGTGCATAATCGCTGGAAGCCAGTAATTTCAACACTTGTAGGAATCGCATCCAACTTGACACCACCCACTTCCTCAGATATACTTTAGATGTCTGAAGGGAGTCCTTTAGACAGCTGCAACAGCAGCCTGACCAAGCTTTCTTTCTTATTCACATTTCATATACTAAGAAGTCGATACTGCTTGCATTATCGGCTTTTTAGTTTTTTACGCCTTCTGCGTCAGGTATTCCCGTCAGTCCTTTCCGCAGGCACCAACGAACGATGCAAAAAGCCTGCCGGCTTCTTCATCCTCCCGGCTCATAAACTCCGGATGCCATTGCACCGCCAAGACATACTTCTTTCCCGGCATGTAACATGCCTCCACAAGGCCGTCCTCCGATACCGCCATTGGTACGAGACACGGTGCCAGTTTCTTGACCGCCTGATTGTGATAAGAGTTGACGCCGAGTTTTTCTTTCCCGAGGATCCCGTAAAGAGGAGATCCTTTGTCGATCCATACAGTATGGACCGCCCTGTCGTACGGCGGCTTCATGGAGTGCGTCACATTTGATGGGTGCTGCTCCCGCAGACTCTGATACAACGTCCCGCCAAGTGCCGCATTGAGAAACTGGATCCCTCTGCAGATCCCCAGAACCGGCTTGTCGAGACCGATCGCATGCGCCAGTACAGCGCCTTCCATCTCGTCCCGCCCCGGTTCCGTACAGACAGTGTCATAAAGCGGTTCCTCGCCATATAAGGCCGGTTCCACATCCGGACCTCCCGGCAGAAGGAACCCGTCGCACAGACTGCACAGCTGCGCGATTTCTTCCTCGTCAGTCACAAAAGGCAGCATGACCGGCAGGCCGCCCGCCTGTGAAACAGCATCCATATACCCGGAAAACATCCAATAACTGTCACGTTCCTTATCCCACAGGGGCGTGATTCCGATGACTGGTTTCATAGCGGTCCCTTCTTTCGCTTTTTCCCGAAACAACTTGAGGCATCCTCCTTCCGGAAGATGCCTCAAATTCAAGTCTTACTTACCTGCAGACCCAAGGCCTGTCCAGGATCCTATACAGTTAGTCTCTCTCAGCCAGCTTCTTGTAGCCTGCCCATCTGTCCATCGCATCCTTCTCGGTTTTTGCGAACAGATCTTCGGCGATGTCCGGGAACTCCTTGAGCAGGGAGTTGTAACGGATCTGACCCATGATGAAGTCGCGGAACTTGCCGTTCGGCTCCTTCTTGCTGTCGAGGGTGAAGCCATTCTCGCCGGCTGCCTCGACTTCCGGATTGTATCTGTACAGGCTCCAGTATCCGCACTCGACCGCCTGCTTCTCGCTCTCCTGCGCCTTGCCCATGCCGGCCTTCATGCCGTGGTTGATGCACGGTGCGTAGCAGATGATCAGGGACGGACCATGGTAAGCCTCAGCTTCTGTAACCGCCTTCATGAACTGGTTCTTGTCCGCGCCCATCGCGACCTGTGCCACGTAGACGTAGCCATAGGACTTCGCCATCATGCCCAGATCCTTTTTCTTGGTGCGCTTACCGGAAGCGGCGAACTTCGCAACCGCCGCGGTCGGGGTCGCCTTGGAGGACTGCCCGCCGGTGTTGGAGTACACTTCGGTATCGAAGACGAGAACGTTGATGTCTTCGCCGGAAGCCAGTGCATGGTCCAGACCGCCGTAACCGATGTCGTAGGACCAGCCGTCACCGCCGAGGCACCAGATCGAACGCTTGACGAGGTAATCCTTATTCGCGAGGATCCTGTCTGCGATGGGACGGCAGTGATCGCACAGATCGGTCTTCTCGAGCGCTTCGATGAAGGCGTCGCAGATCTCTCTGGAGTTCTCGCCGTTCTCCATGTTCTCGATCCAGGCGCGTGCCGGTGCGAGGACTTCTTCCTTATGCGTACCCGCCATGAGTTCTTCGACATCATCCTTGATCTTCGCTCTCATCTGACGGACAGCTGTCGCCATACCAAGACCGTACTCTGCGTTATCCTCGAACAGGGAGTTCGCCCAGGACGGACCTCTGCCGTTCTTATCCTTGGTGTACGGCATGCTCGGTGCGGAAGCGCCCCAGATGGAGGAGCAGCCTGTCGCGTTGGCGATCATCATGCGGTCGCCGAAGAGCTGGGTGATGACCTTGATATACGGTGTCTCGCCGCAGCCGGAGCATGCGCCGGAGAATTCGAAGTACGGCATTGCGAACTGGCTGCCCTTGACGGACTTCTTGTCCATGAGGTTGTCCTTGACGCCGACTTTCATCGCGTAATCCCAGTTTGCTGCCTCATCGAGCTGCGTATCGAGCAGTTCCATGGTCAGCGCCTTTTCCTTGGCCGGGCAGATGTCCGCGCAATTGCCGCAGCCCAGGCAGTCGAGCGGATCGACCTGCATTCTGTATTCGAGACCCTCGAGCCCCTTGCCGATCGCCTTCTTTGTCTCAAATCCGGCAGGTGCTGCCGCCTTTTCCTCTTCATTCACGAGGACCGGACGGATCGCCGCGTGCGGGCAGACGAAGGAGCACTGGTTGCACTGGATGCAGTTGTCAATGTGCCACTCGGGGACGAAGACCGCAACGCCGCGCTTTTCATAAGCCGCTGTACCGGACGGGAAAGTACCGTCAGCAGCATCCTTGAACATGCTGACCGGCAGATCGTCGCCTTCCTGACGGTTCATCGGGATGAGGATGTCTTCGATGAACGCGGGGACTTCCTTGACAGCGCCCTTTGCGTCATCGACCGCGTCCTTCCACGCTTCCGGTACGTCGACCTTGTGCGCGCCGGTGATGCCGGCGTCAACAGCCGCGTAGTTCATGTTGACGATGTCGTCGCCCTTCTTGCCGTAGGACTTCTTGATGCTCTGCTTGAGGTATTCGACTGCTTCATCCACATCCATGACCTTGGAGAGGTTGAAGAACGCGCTCTGCATGACCATGTTGATGCGGTTGCCAAGACCGATCTCCTGACCGATCTTTGTTGCGTTGATGGTGTAGAAGTTGATGTCGTTCGCCGCGATGTAGCGCTTCATGGCAGCCGGCAGTTCCGCTTCGAGCTCCATGTCATCCCACTGGCAGTTCAGCAGGAAGGTGCCGCCCTTCTTCAGGCCTTTCAGGACATCATACTGGTTGACATATGCCTGGTTGTGGCAGGCAACATAGTCCGCCTCGGTGATGAGGTAGGTGGACTGGATCTTGTTCTTGCCAAAACGCAGGTGGGAAATGGTGATACCGCCGGACTTCTTCGAGTCATAGGAGAAGTAGCCCTGCGCATACATATCGGTGTTGTCGCCGATGATCTTGATGGCCTGCTTGTTGGCACCGACTGTACCGTCGGAACCAAGACCCCAGAACTTGCAGCGGATCGTGCCTTCCGGCTCGGTCGCGATGTCGACGGTCGGAAGCGAGCTGTTGTTCACATCGTCCACGATACCGATGGTGAAGTGGTTCTTCGGCTCTTCTTCTGCCAGGTTGTTGTAGACCGCGACGACCTGACCCGGTGTGGTGTCCTTGGAACCAAGGCCGTATCTGCCGCCGTAGATCTTCGGTGCATTATCCATGTCGAAATACATGGTCTTGACATCCATGTAGAGCGGATCGCCAAGAGCGCCGGGCTCTTTCGTTCTGTCAAGGACAGCGATCTTCTTGACGGTCTTCGGCATGACAGCCATGATGTGCTCGGTGGACCAGGGTCTGTACAGACGGACTTTGACAAGACCGACTTTCTGACCCTGCGCGAGCAGGACGTTCAGAACTTCTTCAATGGTCTCGCAGATCGAGCCCATTGCGACGATGACGTTCTCCGCATCCGGAGCGCCGACGTAATCAAACAGTTTGTAGGAACGGCCGGTCAGCTCGCTGATCTTGCCCATGTATTCTTCGACGACAGCCGGGATCTTGTCGTAATACGGCTGTGCAGCTTCTCTCGCCTGGAAGAAGATATCCGGGTTCTGCGCGGTACCGCGGATGACCGGATGATCCGGAGAGAGTGCGCCTCTTCTGAACTGCTCGACAGCGTCCATGTCGACGAGCCCTTTGAGGTCTTCGTAATCGATGGTCTCGATCTTCTGGATCTCGTGGGAGGTCCGGAAACCATCAAAGAAGTGCAGGAACGGAACTCTGCCCTTGATCGCGCACAGATGTGCGACAGCGCCCAGATCCATGACTTCCTGGACGGAGGAGGAACACAGCAGCGCAAAGCCTGTCTGACGGCAGGCCATGACATCGGAGTGGTCGCCGAAGATGCACAGTGCGTGTGTCGCAAGTGTTCTTGCGGTAACATGGAAGACGCCCGGCAGCAGTTCGCCTGCGATCTTGTACATGTTCGGGATCATCAGGAGCAGGCCCTGAGAAGCCGTGTAGGTCGTGGTAAGTGCACCGCCCTGCAGAGAACCGTGGACCGCGCCGGATGCGCCGGCTTCGGACTGCATCTCAACAAGACGGACTTTCTGGCCGAAGATGTTGGTCGTGCCATGGGCCGCCATATCATCTACGACTTCCGCCATCGGGGAGCTCGGGGTGATCGGGTAGATCGCCGCGACATCCGTGAAAGCGTAAGAAATGTACCCGGCAGCAGTGTTACCATCCATGGTCTTCATTTTCTTGTTGCTCATTTCTTCCTCCATTCGAAAACATTGATTCATATATAGGTCAAGGTGTCTGTTCCGGTATTAGCGGAATCGCTGCGCGATTCCAGGAAAAGCCACCTTCCCCTCCATTTTAATGCATTTATTATACCACAAAAGACAGCCGGAAAACATTGAAAAACCGCAATCCTCCCATTTTTCCAATGACACGGATTCAATGAATCCGGTTCACCGGTTGAGCAGATACAGTCCCGTCATGCAGACCGCAAGCCCGGCAACTTTCGTCGGCGTGATCTGCTCTTTGTAGAGCAGATAACCGACAGCTACGAGCGCGATCGCGAGAAAGCAGGATTTGACGATATACCCCGTATTGACGTTCCACCCCACTTTATACATATAGATGGAGCCCGCCTCCAGACCCACGATCGCGACCCCCAGCAGGAATGTCGCCCAGTTGACCTGCCCCCATTCCTGCAGCAGACTGCCGCCTTTTGTCATAGCAAAGAAGATCACGGCGGAAGCCGCTGCCCCGACCAGATAGGTCACCGTCAGCGAGGCAAACGGATTGATTCCCTCCGGTGTCGACTTCGCCGCGACCTGATAGAAAACGTCTGCGAAGACCGCCAGCGCGATCGGCCAATACATACTCATGACAACCTCCTGTTAAAAAAGCCACCCCAAAGGGTGGCAATCTCAAATCAACAGATTCTGACTTCTCACGCGCTCATTATCGCAGACCGCGGGCTGTCTGTCAACATGCCCCGCCGTCCTGCGCGGTGTATAAAAAAGGACGAAGCACAAGGCTTCGTCCTTTTCCTGATCAAGTATGCTGCTTTGCGCTCCGTTCCCTATTTCAGGATGACGAAGCGGTCGCCGGCCGTAGGTCCGTAGGACAATGCGTCCTTCGGGCAAGCCCCGACGCAGGCCTGGCATTCGATGCACGCATCGCGGTCGATGGTCCAGGTGCGGGTATCCTTACGGTCAACTTCGAGAGCGCCGACCGGGCAGTTCTTCGCGCACAGACCGCAGAGGATGCACTTTTCCACATCCAGCGCGATGCCGTCCGGACCGTCCGCAGCAGGGGCTGCAGCGGGAGCCGGTGCTTCTTCTTTGGCAGGTGCCTCAGCAGGCGCCTCCTCTTTCGCAGGAGCCTCTTCCTTTGCGGGAGCAGCCTTCTTTTCCACCTTCGGGATGGTGAAACTGTCGCCGGCTGTCGGACCCATGCTCAGGCTGTTCTTCGGGCACTTCTCAACACACATGCCGCACTGGACACAGGTGTCCCTGTCGATGGACCAGGTGCGTTCCTTGCGGTCGACCGTGATCGCGTCCACCGGGCAGTTCTTCGCGCACAGCCCGCAGACGATGCAGGTGGATGTGTCGAGCGCGACCCCTTCCGGACCGTCACCCGCCGGTGCTGCGGCCGCAGCTGCCGGAGCTGCTTTGGGTGCGGCCTTTTCCTTCTTCGGGATATCGAACTTGTCAACGACCTTCTCCGTACCGGGCTCTGTGTACTCCGGCGCCATGGACAGGCACTTCTTCGGGCAGGCTTCTACGCAGCTGCCGCACTGGATGCACTGCATGCGCTGGATCTCCCAGGTGCTGCCGGCGCGGTCAACGGTGATCGCGTTGGCCGGGCACTTTCTCATGCACATCCCGCAGAGGATGCACTGGTCTTTATCGATATCGATGTGGCCGCGGGTACGGGTTTTCCAGTTCTTCGTGATAATGGGCTGGTCCGCCGTGATCTTGGTGGCCGGTTTTTTGAACAGACTCTTGAGGACGACTTTTCCGATTTTGAATGTTGCCATTACCCTCACCTACCTTTCTGTGCAGCTGATGCAGGGGTCAATGGTGAGGACGACCATCGGAACGTCCGCCAGATCACAGCCCTGAAGCATCTTTGTCATTGCAGGAATATTCATGTTGGTGGGAGTACGCACGCGCATTCTCTCGAGGAACTTGGTCCCCTTGTCAAAGCCCTTGGCATAGTAGAATGCACCGCCGCGGGGCTGTTCCAGACGGAACGTCGCTTCGCCTTCCATGTTGCCCTTGACAGCAACTTCGATGGGACCGTCTTCGATGATCTCCACTGCCTTCTCGATCAGTTCGATCGACTGGAAGATCTCACCGATACGGACCATGCATCTGGCGTAGCAGTCACCTTCCGTACGGACGACCGGCTCAAAGTCGAGACGCTGGTAGGACGGTGTGCCGTTGCGCAGATCCAGATCGAGCCCGGACGCTCTTGCCATCGGGCCGACCGTGCACAGATCCATCGCTTCTTCTTTCGTCAGTTTGCCGACGCCGCAGAGACGGTTCTTGACGGATGTGTCGTTCATGAAGACCGTCGTCAGGCTGCGGATGTCGTCTTCGATCGCGTGCAGTTTCTCGACAACGCCCTTCAGGTATTCGTTGTCCACATCCTTGCGGATACCGCCGACTTTGCAGACCGAGAAAATGACGCGGCCGCCGGTGGTTTCCTCAAAGATGTCGAGGATCGTTTCGCGGATCCTCCAGCAGTGCATGAACAGGCTGTCAAAGCCGAAGCCGTCAGCCAGAAGACCCAGCCACAGAAGGTGGGAATGCAGACGGGACAGTTCATGCCAGATCGTACGCATCGTTTCCGCTCTTTCGGGGATCTCGATCCCCATGGCGTTCTCGACGGCGCCGCAGTAGCCCCAGCCGTGGCCGAAGCTGCAGATGCCGCAGATACGCTCGATGACGTAGACCATTTCGGTGTATTCTTTCTTTTCAACCAGCTTTTCGAGGCCTCTGTGAATAAAGCCGATGGAAGGAATCGCTTCGACGACTTTCTCATCCTCGATCACCAGGTCGAGATGGACCGGCTCCGGAAGTACGGGATGCTGAGGTCCGAAAGGAATGATCGTTCTTTTACCCATTTTCTTACCTCCTTTTCCCTACTTTTTCTTCCACGGTGTCGGTTCCGCGGTCTTGAAGAAATTGCCGTGGAAATCCAGCGCGCTGTGCAGGAATTCGATCCCGAACAGATCGTGGACTTCGTTCTCATAAACGAACGCATTCCAGTAGGAACCGGTGATGCTTTCGACTGTTTCGCCTTCTTTGACGTGCAGTTTGTAGTTGGTCATCTCGTAGTCCTTGTCGAAGGAATACATGACGATCGCGCCATCATCCTGAGTGATGCCGCACATCTGTACGAAACGGTGTCCGTCTTCCTTGAGATTTCTGACCGTGGGCAGAAGCTCAGAGGCCGTGATCTCACGGAAGTTCTGGATCTTGTTCATATTCTTATCCATTACGCTTCTTCCTCCTCTTTCGCTTCAGCCGGATCGTCCAGGACCGGCATCGCCTGCTGCGGCGCTGCCTTGGCACCGGCCTTTGCCGCCGCCTGTTCCTGACGCAGTTTTTCTCTCTTTTCAGCGAGGACGCCGAGCCCCTTCACGACACCGTCGATGATGGCTTCCGGTCTCGCCGCGCAGCCGGGGACGTAGCAGTCGACCGGGATGACCGTGTCGACACCGCCCTGGATGTTGTAGCACTCTTTGAAGATGCCGCCGTTGTTGGCGCAGATACCGACCGCCACGACGACTTTCGGCTCAGGCATCTGTTCGTAGATCTGCTTGACGACGTTCTTGTTCTGCTCGTTGACGGAGCCGGTCACCAGGAACACATCGGCATGCTTGGGGTTGCCGGTGTTGATGATGCCGAAACGTTCGACGTCATACATAGGAGTCAGGCAGGCGAGAACTTCGATGTCGCATCCATTGCAGCTGGAGCCGTCATAGTGGATGATCCACGGAGATTTAGTGATATATGACATGCCATTCCCCTCCTTCTACTTCATGAAGATCAGTGCAAACAGGTTGGCGCCGCCCAGGACCAGTGCGACCAGCCAGGACGAGTTGAGCGCGACCTGCCACTTCATTCTTGCAAAACTGTTGCCGATCAGGATCTCGAGGAAGTACGCCGCCAGCGCGACGACAACCCCTGTGATGATCCCGGAGATCTCACCATTGGAGAAGAACAGGAAGACCATACCGAACAGGAAGACGTTCTCGTACCAGTGAGCCGCCTCGACCAGCGCCAGCGTGCTTCCGGAGAACTCGGTCTTCAGACCGCCGACCAGTTCCTGATGCGCGTGATGCGACATGGACAGGTCGAACGGTGCTTTTCTCAGTTTGATGGTCAGGATGAAGACGAATCCCACGAAGATGCCGCACAGATAGATGACCGGCATCTTGGGCGTCGCCATGATCTCATACACATTGAAGCTGCCGGTGTACATGTAGAAACCGACGCAGGCGATGAGGACCATGGGTTCATACGCCATCATCTGCAGCATTTCTCTCTCGGCACCGACCTGTGCATAGGGGGAATTCGAGGAGAATGCGGCGACGATGAGGAACACACTGGCAAGCGTCAGCGTGAACATCACCATCAGCAGGCTCTGTCCCGCGAAGAACATGCAGCCTGTGACGACCACGAACAGGAAGAAGCAGAAAATATAGAAATCCTGCACTCTGTTGACCGTGATCTTTTCCTTCTCAAGCAGCTTGAGAACATCGTAGAACGGCTGCAGGATGGAAGGACCGACACGGCCCTGCATCCTCGCCGAGATCTTTCTGTCGATACCGGCCAGGAGACCGCCGACCACGGGGGCCAGGATCAGGTATGCGACTACACAAATGATCATCTTAGCCATATTACATACCTCCATAACCGATCAGCGCACCGACGACCATGCCAATGAAACCAAGGATGATCACAGATGTGGTGGCAACGCCGATGACATTCATCTTGAATTCGCCGAAATAGCTTTCCATATACCAGTTGCGCAGCGACACGGGTTTGGGCTGGAACATGGCATCTTCGAACGTGAGGTCGTCGCCCTGATTGACACCGGCCATGTAGATCGGCACGATGCGTTTCTTCGTCCGTCCGAAGAAGAAGGCGAAGAGCAGGACCAGCACAGCGACCATGATGACCATGACCATCATGTTGCTGTTCTGCAGCGGCAGTGTATCGATCGCCTGACCGAAGACCGCGGTGCCCGACAGATACGGAACGATCATGGTCTTGGAGATGAACGGGAAGCAGATGCAGACCAGCACGACGAGCGCCGTCAGCGTGACGTGGACGAAGCTCTCCGCACCGTGGACCGTCTTCTCGATGTTCTCTCTGTTCGCAACGATCGCGGCCAGCTTGCCCATCCACTTGCTCCAGTAGAACGCTGTCGCGGCACTGCCGAAGCAGATGATCAGGATGAGGAGCGGATTGCCCGCGTCGACGAAGGTGACCATCGTCGCCCACTTGGAAATGAGCATACCGAAGGGAGCCAGGAACATGCCGGCGATACCGATCAGCATGCAGGCCGCCAGCTTGGGCATTCTGTCAAACAGACCATCCATATCCTCGATGTCGCGGCTGCCGATGTGATGCTCCGCAGTACCGACGCAGAGGAACAGGAGAGACTTGGTGATCGCATGGAAGATGATGAGCAGCGTACCTGCCCAGACCGCAGCCGGTGTGCCGATGCCGCCGCAGGTGACGATCAGGCCGAGGTTGGCAACGGTGGAGTATGCCAGCACTCTCTTCGCATTGCTCTGCGAGATCGCCGCGAAGGACGCCAGCAGGAATGTGATGCCGCCTACCAGATAGACCATCGTACCCGCAAGGTTGCCGCCGAGGACCGGTGCCAGCTTGAGGATGAGGAACACGCCCGCCTTGACCATCGTCGAGGAGTGGAGCAGTGCCGAGACCGGCGTCGGCGCGACCATGGCACCAAGCAGCCAGCTGTTGAACGGCATCTGTGCGCACTTCGTGATGCCGGCGAAAGCCAGGAACATCGCGACGATGAAGACCGGCTGTCCCATCTTGCCGAGCAGGATCATGTTGGACAGTTCCAGCGTGTCAAAGTTCGACCCGAGCAGAACGATACCGATCGCAAAGCCGAGTCCGCCGCCCAGGTTCATGACCAGTGCGCGGAACGCATTGCGGGTCGCGATCTTGTCTTCTTCCTCTTCTTTGTGGAACAGGCCGTTGTACCCGATCATGAAGAACGAGACAAGCGAGGTGATCTCCCAGAAGAAGTACATCCAGATCAGGTTGTTGGACATGACCAGTCCGAACATTGCCGACAGGAACAGGAAAATCAGGAAGAAGAACCAGGGTCTTCTGTCCTTCCCTTTCGCGTGTGCCTGGAAATCCTTCATGTAGCCCGTGGCGAACACGGCGATGAGGGAACCGACAATACCGACGATCAGGACCATGATCATCCCGAGATGATCCACGTACATCGGATACTGCACGTCGATGTGATGTCCTTGCTTCAACTCAAACCAGATCATAAGAGGTGTCTGAATGATCGAAAGGACCGGAGCCAGATACCGCTTCTTCTGGATACCGAGGACGATGATGACGAGCGCCAGGCATACTTCGATGGCCATCATGACGGTGCCGACCGTCTCCGCTTTGGGAACCGCAAAGTATTCCCCGCCGGAAGACACATTGGTGGCAACGAGATAGATGGACGCCGCCGCGATCACTGCCGCGGACACCTTGACGACTACGTCTCTCGCTCTATCCTCTTTGAGTACTAAAAGGACTATTGCTACTAATAGCGGAAAACCGATTAGAAATAAAATAGTGCTCATTTAATCCTCCTAAAAGAACATTGATACGAATCGTACGTTTATACGCTAATGGAACATACCCACGTACACTTCAATATTATACCCGCTGGCCACCCTGCAAGCAAGTTAAAAGGAAAGTAAAGAATGCCCGAAATAATAAACAGAATATTACGATAAGTGCATGAAAAAAGCACGGCTGTCAGACGAATCGCCTGCGCCGTGCCGTCTTTCCTTATTATCCGTTCCTCTCCGCTAGCCCCGGTCTGTCACCAGTTCCCCTACCAGACTGAACGTCTTCGCTTCAGTGATCTTCACCTTGCAGAGATTGCCCGGCCTGATCAGACCGCCCGCCGCGGGGCCGGCATCAAAATTGACGAGTTTGAATCCGTCGGTCCGGCCGCCCAGTCTGCCGGCGTCGCGCTTGCTGGCGCCTTCCGCCATGACTTCGACCGTTCTGCCGACGTACGCCTTGTTGCGTGCCAGCGAATGACGGTTCACCGCTTCGACGAGCCGGTCGAACCGCTCATGTTTGACCTCTTCCGGGATCTGGTCCGGATACTTTGCAGCCGGCGTTCCCGGCCGGATGGAGTACAGGAACGTAAAGGCACTGTCATACCCCACTCTTTCGACGAGATCCAGCGTATCCGCAAACTGCGCTTCCGTCTCCCCGGGAAAGCCCACGATGATGTCGGTCGAAATGCAGATATCCGGTGCTGCCGTGCGCAGTTTATCGATGATGCGCAGGTACTGGTCCCGTGTGTAGTGGCGGTTCATCCTGCGGATCACTTCGTCGCTGCCGGACTGGACCGGCAGGTGGATGAATTTGCATAGTTTGCCGCAATCCCCGAACGCGTTGATCAGTTTGTCGGAGATATCCTTCGGATGCGATGTCATAAACCGGATCCGTTCCAGCCCGTCGATCTGCGCAAGCATGTAGATCAGATCTGTGAAATCCACGTCTTTGCCGCGATAGGAATTGACGTTCTGTCCGAGCAGAGTCACTTCTTTGACCCCGCCGGCAGCCAGGCGCTCCACCTCGGCTTTGATATTCGCCGCTTCCCGGCTGCGTTCCCTGCCGCGCGTATAAGGCACGATACAATAGGTACAGAAATTGTTACAGCCGAACATGATATTGACGAATGCCTTGTAGTCATACAGCCGTTTGTACGGCATGCCCTCCACGACATCGCCGCCCTCTTTCCAGACATCGATCATCGTCTTCTGTCTGTAGCGGAACGGGGTGCCGTCCTCTTCACCGGGCTCTTGTTTCCGGGCTGCTTCCCGGCGCGCTTTTTCGAGCTGCTTTTCACGGCTGATCAGCACTTCGTCGAGCATCTCCGGGAACACATGGATGTTGTGCGTTCCGAAAACGATGTCCACCCAGGGGTACTTCTCCTTGATCTCGTCGACGATATACTGCTGCTGCATCATGCATCCGCAGACGCCGATCACGAAGTCCGGATCGTGTTCCTTGTGCTTTTTGATCTGCCCGAGCGTCCCGAAGAACCGCTTGTCCGCGTTGTCGCGCACGCTGCAGGTATTGATCAGCACAAGATCCGCCTCCTCGTGCGAGCCTGCCGGCGTATACCCGCGCTCCTCCAAATAGCCCGCGAGCGTTTCACTGTCGCGCTCGTTCATCTGGCAGCCGAAGGTAATGATATGATATTTTTTGGAATCGCTCTGCAGCATATTTCCCTCTTTACTTAAATATAATTATTGTTATCTGTCGATCTCGGGTTTGCGGTCACGGCCCATCAGCTGAACGACCGCTTCTTTTGCGCTGACCTTACCGTCGATCACATCGTTGATCGTCTCAGTGATCGGCATTTCAACGCCTTCCCTTGCTGCCAGCTGTTTGGTGGCAACGGCTGTGGTCATCCCCTCGACGACCATCCCGACGCGCTTGACCGCTTCGGCAGGCTCAACACCTTCGCCGATCATGATGCCGCAGCGCCTGTTGCGGGAATGCATACTGGTGCATGTGACGATCAGATCGCCGACCCCGGTCAGCCCCAGGAATGTCGCGGGGTCCGCACCGAGTTTTGTCCCGAGCCGCCGGATCTCCGCCAGCCCCCTTGTCATAAGCGCCGCTTTGGCATTGTCGCCGAAGCCCATGCCGTCGGAGATGCCCGCGCCGAGCGCGATGATGTTCTTCAGGGAACCGCCCAGTTCGACACCGACCAGATCGGTGGCTGTGTAGATACGGAAGCGCTCTGTCATGAAGATGTCCTGCGCTTCTTTCGCCACACGGGAGTCAAACGACGCCACGGCGACGGTCGTTGGCAGGCCGATCCCGACCTCCTCTGCGTGGGAAGGCCCTGACAGGGCCACATATCTAAGGCCGGGCTTGAGTTCCTCCGCGATCTCACTCATCCGGCAGAGCGTCCCCTGCTCGATACCCTTGGCCACATTGACCACGAGCATGTCATCGGTCACATAGGGAAGCGCCCCCTGGAAAGCTCTGCGGAATGCCTGCGCCGGCACGCCGAAGAGAGCCACGTCCGCCCCTTTCAGCGCTGTCTCGGCATCCTTGACAGGCGTCAGGTTGTCCCCGAACTTCGCCCCGGGCAGATACTTTGCGTTTTCGTGCTTTTCCGCCATATCGGCAAGCATCGCCTGGTCCAAATCCGTGATGCGCACTTCGTGTCCCTTATTGGACAGCGTGATCGCCAGCGCGGTGCCCCAGCTGCCTGCCCCGATCACACCGATCGTTTTTTTCTCATTTGCTGCCAATGCCATATCAATATCCTCCCGTTTCATACTAGTCCTGTGCCGCCTTCTCTTCCGCCGTCTCTTTTTTGCCGGCCGAATGGAAGGACAGTTTTGATTCTTCATGACGCATGAGCCGCCCGATATTGCTGCGGTGCCGCCAGATGACGATCGCCGCCATGATGGCCGCGTACGGCAGGAACGGACGGATCAGAAATACGCTCAGGATCGGACATGCCAGTGCCCCGAAGATCGAGCCGAACGACACATACCTGGTGATCGCCACCGCGATCAGGACAACTGCCAGGCAGCCCAGCCCCAGCGGCGGACAAAGCCCCGTCAGCGCACCGAAGGCTGTCGCGACCCCCTTGCCTCCGCGCATACCGAACAGCACCGGCCAGACATGGCCGCAGAAGACAAGCAGGGTGCAGTACATCGCCATGTGCTGTCCGAACAGAACACCGGCGAGCACGACCGCCAGCGTGCCCTTGAGAATATCGACCAGCAGCACGATCACGGCTGCTTTCTTTCCCATGACACGCAGTGTATTCGTTGTCCCCGGATTGCCGCTTCCTTCTTTCCGGATATCGATGCCTTTTGCTTTTCCGAGCAGGATCGACGGCGAAATATTCCCGAGCAGGTAAGCCAGCACGCAGACGATGACCGTCACAGCGACGGAACTCATCCCCATGCCGGTCACACCAAGTTCACTATACATTAGCGGTTCCTCCAGTTTTACAGTTCATCCTTCTCGCCTTTTTCCCGGAAGACAAACTTCACCGGTGTGCCTTCAAAGCCGAAGGCTTCGCGGATCTTGTTCTCCAGATAACGGGAATACGAGAAATGCATCAGTTCACGCTTGTTGATCTGGAATGAGAACAGCGGCGGTTTGACGCCGACCTGTGTCACATAGTAGATCTTGAGCCGTTTGCCCTTGTCCGAAGGCGGCTGTTTCATCATGACCGCATCCTGGAGCAGGCTGTTGAGCTTGCCGGTGGGCACACGCATGGAGCGGTTTTCCGCCACGGCTTTCGCCGCCTCGAGCACCTGATCGACGCGCTGGTGTCTGAGGACCGAGATGAACAGGACCACCGCATACGGCATGAACGGGAACTCGTTGTAGATGCGTTTCTTGTAATCGCGCATCGTGTTGGTCTCTTTCTCGACGAGATCCCATTTGTTGACCGCGATGATCACACCTTTGCCGGACTCGTGGGCGATGCCGGCGATCCGTTTGTCCTGCTCGGTCACACCTTCCGCGCCGTCGATCATCAGCAGGCAGACATCTGCCCGCTCGATCGCCGCGACCGCGCGGATCACGCTGTACTTTTCGATGTCGTCGTTGACTTTGCTGCGGCGCCGGATCCCGGCGGTATCGATCAAAAGATACTTTTCCCCGTCCTTCTCGAACGGTGAATCGATGCTGTCCCTGGTCGTGCCGGCGATCGGGGAAACGATGACCCGTTCCTCACCGAGGATCTCATTGACGATCGAGGACTTGCCGACATTCGGCTTGCCGATCACAGCGATCTTGATGACATCTTCGTCCTCTTCGTTCTCCCCTTCCGGGAAGTACTTGACGACTTCATCCAACAGGTCCCCGAAGTTGAGCATGTTGGCTGCGGAGATCGCGATCGGTTCGCCGAGACCGAGTTCGTAGAAATCATAAAAATCATCCGGCAGTTTCGGTGTGTCCACCTTGTTGACGACCAGAATGACGCGTTCCGCGCGCCGGCGCAGGATCTCCGCCACTTCGTGGTCCGCGGTCGTCAGTCCCTCTTTGCCGTCCACCATGAACAGGACCGCGTCCGCCATATCGATGGCGATCTCCGCCTGCTGGCGCATCTTGGACGGGATGATCTCCTCGTTGGCCGGCTCGATGCCGCCCGTGTCGATCAGACCGAAGGTGATGCCGTTCCATTCTGCCTCCGCGTAGATGCGGTCTCTGGTCACGCCGGGGGTATCCTCCACGATGGAGACCCGGCGGCCGACGATCCGGTTGAAAAAAGTCGATTTGCCGACGTTGGGCCTGCCTACGACGGCGACTACGGGTTTACTCATCGAAGATCCCTCCTACGAATGCGGCAGGATCGAACTCCCGCAGGTCGTCGATGCCCTCGCCGACGCCGATGAATTTGATGGGGAGGTCGAACTGGTCCGCGATAGTAATGGCGATGCCGCCTTTGGCCGTGCCGTCCAGCTTGGTGATGACCACGCCCGTAAGCGCCGCCACGTCGCCGAACTGCTCGACCTGGGAAATGGCGTTCTTGCCGGTGGTCGCATCCAGCACCAGAAGCGTTTCTCTGGCCGCTTCCGGATACTGCTTGTCGATGATGCGGTTCATCTTCTCCAGCTCCGCCATCAGGTTTTTCTTATTCTGCAAACGCCCGGCCGTGTCGCAGATCACGACGTCGGTGCCGCGCGCTTTGGCTGCTTCAAGGCCGTCGTAGAGGACTGCCGACGGGTCGGCGCCCTCTGCGTGGCTGATCATGGGAATGCCGGCGCGTTCCGCCCAGATCGCGAGCTGTTCGCCTGCCGCGGCGCGGAATGTATCGCCCGCCACGAACAATACAGACTTGCCTTCCCGCAGATACCTGGCACCGAGTTTGCCGATCGTGGTCGTCTTGCCGCCGCCGTTGATGCCGATCATCAGGATGACGAGCGGCATCTTGTCGGTCATCTTGTGCCGTTCCCCTTTATCGATCTTGGCCATGATCGCCTTTTTGATGACATCTTTCATCTTGTTGACCTTGCGGATGTGGTCGTACTTGGCGATCAGTTTCATGCTGAACACCAGATCCATCGTGGTGTCCATGCCGATATCGGACGTGATGAAGATCTCCTCCATCTCGTCAAAGAAATCATCTGTCAGGTCTTCGCCGCCGCCCATCGCGTCGCGGATGCGTGCGCCAAGACTGCCGAAGAACGACATCTTCGGCGCTTCCTGCGCCGGCGCGGGAGCCGGTGCCTCTTCAGCTGCTTCTTCTTCAGCAGCCGCCTCCTGCGGAACGGATACTTCAGGTTCTTCCTGCGGGAGCGTTTCCTCATCGGGCTCGATACCGAGCGCCGCAAGCTCTTCCGCGGAGACTGCCTCCTCCGGTGCGTATTCGGTCACCTGTTCCTGCGGCGGTGCAGTCTCTTGTTTTGTCTTTCTTCTAAACAGCATAGCTGGTCTCCTCAGGTTTATCTTCCATCTTCAGGGAATAGACTCTCGAAACGCCGCTTTCCGGCATGGTGATGCCGTACATCACATCGGCGTGTTCCATGGTCGCTTTCTGGTGGGTGATCAAAGTGAACTGAACGCCCATGAACTTCTTCAGATACTGGCCGAAGATCTCCAGATTGCGGTCGTCGAGCGCCGCCTCGACCTCGTCGAGGATACAGCACGGCGTCGGCTTGGTCTTCAGGACCGCGAACATGAGCGCGATCGCCGTCATCGTCTTCTCGCCGCCGGACATCAGGTTGATGTGCTTGAGCTGCTTGCCGGGCGGCTGCGCGCTGATCTCGATCTCGCTGTCGAACGGATCGTCCTTGTCCGCCAGCGTGATGGTGGCATGGCCGCCGCCGTAGAGCTCGCGGAATACGTCTTCGAAATTCAGGACGACCTGATCGAAGCTGGTCTTGAACCGCGTCCGGATGATCTTATCCATATCGCGTATGATGCCGTTGAGTTCCTCCATGGAGGTCGTGATGTCCGCCCGCTGCCCGGTCAGGAAATCGTACCGCTCTTTGACCTGCGCGTACTCCTTTATGGCGCCGACGTTGACCTCGCCGAGTTCCCGCAGGCGGCTTTTGATCTCGCGGTTCTCGCGGACTGCCTGCGACATGACGAAGTCCTCTTTTTTGAACTCGATCGCCTGCAGATAGGAGACTTCGAATTCCTCCCACAGTTTTTCCTTGGCGTTCTCGAGCTGCGTATCCTGCCGCGCCATCTTGATCTCGAGGTCGTACTTCTGATCGTGCAGCGCGTTTGCGGCGCGTTCCGCTTCATCGCGCTCCGCTGTCTGCGTCTCGATCGAAGCAAGGAGGCTCTCCTTCTCCGCCGCAAGGCTTTCAAGCCGCTCGCGGACCGCCTGCTTCTGCGCTTCTTTCGTTTTGATCGGCGCGGAATCGTCTTCCTGCCCCTGTGTCAGTCTGGCCAGTTCTTTCTCCTGCCGCGCGAGTTCATCCTCCCGCGCACTCTTGCGCGCCGTGAACTCCCGGATCGATCCTTCGATGCGTTCCACAACGGCATCGATCTTGCCGACCTCGCTCTCCTGTGCGGTCACCGCGATCCTCGCCTCTGTGATGGCATCGCTGTCCTTCTGCACTTCTCTCCGGCGGATCTCATAGGCTTCCTGCGCCAGCGCGATCGCTGCCTCAGCTGCTTCTTTCTCTTTTCCGAGCTGCTCGATCGCACGGGTGTTCTCCACGACGAGCAGGTCCGCTTTTTTCTCCTCTTCCGCGATCGACGCGAGTTCTTTCTGCCGGCGCTCGCTGCTCGACAGCATCTCCTTCAAAGCCTGCTCGATCTGCCGGATCTCGTTCTGTTTGTTGAACCGCTCCACGCGGATGGAAGACAGAGTTGCCTGCCCGTCCTCCAGTTCCTTCGCGAGCCTGTCGCGGTCAGCGCGAACGCCCGCAAGCGCTTTGTCGGCTTTTTCCGCTGCTTCCTGCGCAGTCCCGATCATGCCCTCGAGTTCGGCGATCTCGTTCTTTCTTTCAAAGATATTGGTACTCTTATGCTTGTAACGGCCGCCGGTGATCGCCCCGGCCGCGTTGATGACCTCTCCGTCGAGCGTAACGAGTCTGGCGCGCGACTTCATGGTCTTGGACATCGCGACCGCGTGGTCCATATCATCCACGATGATCACATTGCCCAGGAGATATTCCATGATCGTCCGGTACTTCCCGTCAAACCGGACGTTGTCCGTCCCGTATCCTTCAAAACCGGGTGCGCTTTCCGCCGCCTTGTCCTCGATGAGGTCGCGGGCGCGGATCGACTGCACCGGCAGGAAGGTCAGACGGCCGGCGTTGTTCTTTTTGAGCAGGCTGACCGCCTTCTTGGCGGTCGCGTCATCCTCGCAGACAACATTCTGCAGCGCGCTGCCGAGCGCGGTCTCGATCGCGGTCTCATAGCCTTTGGGCACATCGATGAGATCGGCGACCACACCGTGTACGCCGGCAAGTTTTTCCCCCATGATGAATTTGACGGCACCGCCGAATCCCTCGTAAGCAGCCTGCATCTCCGCAAGCGCCTTCTTTCTCGCGGTCAGCTCGCCCAGCCGCACGCGCTTCGCGGATACCTCGGACAGCCATTCCCGTTCCTTTGCCGCAAGCGCGCCGCGCTTCTCGGCGACCGCGACGTTGGCCGCTTTCCGCGCAGCTTCTTTTTCATTCAGGACGCGGAACGCCTCTTCCGCTTCCGTCTTTGTCTGTTCACTGACGCCGGATGCAGTCCCTTCTCTTTCTTCCTCCGCCATGACGGTCTCTCTGCGGCGGCGGAACGTTTCCTTGAGGCCGTCCACGCTGTAGATCTCCGCCTGCTTTCTGGCGATGGTGTTCCGGATCTGGAACAGTTCGTTTTTCTTTTCGTCGAGCGCCGCTGCCATCGCTGCGAGGTCGCTGTTTTTCACGGCGTTGTCCGCGATCGCGCGGTTAAGATCCGCGCGCAGCACTTCCAGTTTGGCGTGCACTTCGGCACGGTCTTTTTCCATAGCCGCCGCGTTTTCCCGTTCCCGCTCGGCGCGGTCGCCGAATTCGCGGATCTCATCCTCAAGCCGTGTCCGGCTTTCCGTCAGCTGGAGGATCTTCTGCGCGTCGAGTTCCTGTTTGCCACGCAGCGCGTTGAGTTCCTCGGTCAGGAACAATTCGAGTGCGCGGTCGTCTTCGAGCGATTCGTCGATCTTCTCACGGCGGCGGTCACACTCTGCCAGTTTTTCGCTGATCGTGCGCCGCTGCGATTCCTGTTCTTCGATCTTTGCGGCCAGTTCCCTGACATCGTCTTTGTACTCTTCCGCTTTGAGGTTGATATTTTCGATATTCTTGAGCGTGATGTTGATCTCGAGTTCCTTGTGCCGGTCGCGCAGGCCAAGGTACTCGGTCGCTTTCTCACTGTCTTCCCGGAGGCTGTCGATGCGGCCCTCGATCTCACCGATGATATCGTTGACGCGGTCCATGTTGTCCGTAGCGTTCTTGAGTTTTCTCTCCGCCTCGGCTTTCCGGCTGCGGTACATAACGATGCCCGCAGTCTCCTCCAGGATCTCGCGGATGCTTTCGGTATTGTTGCTGATGATGTCGCTGATCTTGCCCTGCCCGATGATGGAATACCCCTCGACGCCGATGCCGGTATCCATGATGAGTTCCCGGATATCCTTCATGCGGCAGCGGGTATTGTTGATCAGGTATTCGCTCTCGCCCGACCGGTACATGCGGCGGGTGATGGCGACTTCCTTGAAGTCGATCGGCAGTGCGCCGTCCTCGTTGTCGATGACGAGCGTGACCTCTGCCATGCCGCGCGACTTTCTTGCCGCCGTGCCGGAAAAGATGACATCTTCCATCTTGTCGCCGCGCAGCGCCTTGGCGCTCTGCGCACCGAGCACCCAGCGGATGGCGTCGCAGATGTTGCTCTTGCCGCTGCCGTTGGGACCGACGACACAGGTGATGCCGCGGTCGAACTCGATGATCACCGGTTCGGCGAATGATTTGAATCCGTGTATTTCGATCCGTTTAAAGTACATATACTGCCTTTCTTCACTCCTCGCCCCGGCCTTTTGCCAGCGCGTCCCGGGCGGCTGCCTGTTCCGCCTCTTTCTTGGTGCGGCCGCTGCCGGCGCCGGTCACCTGGCCGTTTACAGATACTTCCGTAAAGAACTGTTTGGCGTGATCGGGGCCCTCTTCGCGGACCACCCGATAGCAGATCTCCGCTCTGCCGTGTGCCTGCAGCTGCTCCTGATACGCGGATTTGTAGTCCTGCGCGAGCCGCCCCCCGATCGCGTCTTCGATCCGGTCTTTGAACAGGCGCAGGACCGTTTCGCGCATCGTTTCGTAGCCGCGGTCGAGATAAACAGCGCCGATAAGCGCTTCCACGGCATCCGCGATCAGGGACTTACGCATCCGTCCGCCGGACATTTCTTCCCCGCGGCCGAGCAGCAGCACATCGCCGATCCCGAGCACGAGGCCGGTCTCATAGAGCGATCGTTCGCACACGATCATCGCCCGCAGCTTTGTCAGCCGGCCTTCTTCCACATCCGGCAGCTGTCTGTAGAGCGCCTCTCCGATGACGGCATCGAAGAACGCGTCTCCCAGGAATTCCAGCCGCTCGTTGCAGGCCGTCCGCGGGCGTTCGTGCTCCATGACGTAGGAACTGTGCGTCACAGCCTGCGTCAGGAGATCCCTGTCAGAAAAGTCGACGCCAAGGCGCTGCTCGAGCACCTTCGCGTCGGCTGCCGCCCCGTCTTGAGGGCGGCAAACTCCGGTATGATCAGTCTTCACTGTTGACGATCTCCTCGATCTCAAGGACCGCGCTCTCGATGGTCTCGACCACGCGGTTCTCCGCATAGGGGATGCCCTTGAGGATGGTGTTCTTGACGGCGTTCGCATTGGAAGAACCGTGCATTTTGATCACCGACCCGCGCACCCCGAGGAACGGCGCGCCGCCGTACTCAGAGTAGTCGAATTCCCCTTTGAGTTCATACATTTTATCTTTCAGGAGAAGCGCACCGGCTTTCGCTTTGGCGCCTTCCGTGAATTTCTGCTTGAGCAGTTTGAGGACCGCCAGCGCAAACCCCTCCGTCAGTTTGAGGATGGCGTTGCCGACGAACCCGTCGCAGACGATCACGTCGCAAACGCCGTGCGGGACTTCTCTGGCTTCGACATTGCCGACGAAATTGATCAGCGAACTTTTTTCGAGCATCTCGTGCGCCGCCTTTGTGAGCGTCGTCCCCTTGCCTTCTTCGGTCCCGTTGTTGACGAGGCCGACGCGCGGGTTCTTGCGGCCGAGCACGCGTTCCATATAGATGCTGCCCATGATGCCGAACTCGAGCAGGTTGCTTGCCTTGCACTCCGCATTGGCGCCGGCGTCGACAAGCAGTGCGGGTTCCTGCGTCATGATCGGGTAGATGCACGCGATCGCGGGACGGTCGATGCCCGGGATGCGGCCCAGATTGAACAGAGAGGCGGCCATCAGCGCGCCGGTATTGCCGGCCGAGATGAACAGGTCGCCCTCCCCTTCTTTGATCATGCGGATCCCCCTGACCATCGAGCTGTCTTTCTTGGTGCGGACCGCCTTGACCGGGCTGTCCTCACCCAGGATGACTTCAGAAGCGTGGACCACGCTGATCTTGCCCATTTTCGGATCTTCCGCGCTGTATCGGTTGGCGGACAGCTCAGCGGAAAGCGCCACCTCATCGCCGATCAGGACGATCTCGTGATCGATGAGTCTGGCCGCCTCGATCGCGCCTTTGACGATTTCCTGCGGGGCGTGGTCGCCGCCCATGCCGTCTACGATAATTCTCATTTTGTTTTCCCTCGCATCTGGTAATACCGGATTATCTGTGAACGTGTTCCGCTGTCATGATCTTCAGCTTGTTGTGGAGCACATGGAACTGCAGCGGCAGTTTCTCGCCGTGTTCGCCGTCGACATCCGTGGAGATGTCCTCCGGCGACTCAATGAGCAGGTCGTCCGTGGTGAACGTCAGGACCTTTCTGCTCTGTGCGTGCCGGCCCTGCAGCACGTCGAAGAACAGCGGGCCCAGCTCGATCAGCGGCATTTTCTTGAACAGATAGACGTTGAGCTTGCCGTCGTTGATCTCCGCGTCCGGTGAGATATGCTTGAACCCGCCGGCGGATTTGCCGTTCATGACGACCATGAAAAGCATCTTCTCGTGATACACCTTCTCAGGCGTTGTCAGCGTAACAGGAAGCGGTCTGAGATTGACGATCTCGGAAGCGCCCTTCATGTAATACGAAAGCACACCGAGGGTGTTCTTCAGATTGGGATCGGTCCGCTGGCTGACATCGACCAGCGAGCCGAGCGCCGCGACGTTGATAAAGTAACGGCCGTTGCAGACGCCGACGTCCGCGTACGTGAAATGGTTGCCCATCGCCACGTCGACCATCTCTTCGATGCGGTCCGGGATGTCGAAATAGTAAGCAAAGTCGTTGGCTGTGCCGGACGGGAAGATCGCCAGCGGCAGGTCGATCCCCTTCTTGATCATCGCGTTCACGCAGACATTGATCGTACCGTCGCCGCCCGCGGCAATGATGAGCCGGTAATTCGAAACCTGCATCTCATCGAATGCCTTGTCGAGCGGATAGCCCTTGGCCGCGCGGACCGGCGTGACCTGAAAACCGTTCGCCTGGAACCGCTCGATGATCAGATCGAGATTGCTCTTGAACAGACCGTTCCCCGAATACGGGTTGTAGAACAGCAGGACTTTCTCCCTGCGGATCGGATCGCCGTCTTCATCCAGCGGGATGTCGGCCGGCTCGATCTGCCCTTCCTTCGGTTCTTCCCCGGCATGCTCCGCACGGAGCATTTCGGGCTCTTCCGTTTCGTTCTTATATCGTTTCCCAAAGATAGCCATGACGCAAGATACTCCTTATTTCGCCGATGAGGTAAAGAGAACCGGCAAACAGACAGACATCGTACGGCTCCTGCTCCAGCAGACCGGCTGCCGTGCGCACCGCCTCGTCAGCATTCGTGCAGGCAGCGGCATCCTTGCCGCGCGCCGTCAGTTTGTCCGCAAGAAGCGCTGCTTCCATCGTGCGCGGGTTGCTGACCGGCACCGTGAGGAACCGCTCCCCGAGCTGCCCGAGATCATCCAGCATCTCATCGACCGCCTTGTCCGCCAGGATGCCCAGTACGACGAGCACCCGCCGCCCCGCGAAAACGCGCTCCATCGCGCGCCGCAGGGACCGGACCCCGTCGGTGTTGTGGGCCCCGTCCAGGACAAAGACTTTCTCCGGCTCCGCTGCCGCTTTCAATACCTCGAAACGCCCCGGCTGAACGGCCTTTTTCAGACCTTCCAGCAAGGCATACTCTTCTACTTTAATTATACCGTTCTGCCGCAATAATTCAATAGCGGCGAGGGCGCACACCGCATTCTGCGCCTGGTGCTCGCCGATCATCTTGAGCCGGACATCCCGGAACGTGTGTCCGAGGATTTCTGCGGAGAACGCCGTCCCTTCCGCTGTGACGGAAAGCCCCTCCGGCACCACACCGGTGACGTCATACAGAGGCGCCCCGTGCGCGGCCGCGGCTTCTTCGATCACGGCCTTCGCCTCCTCCTGCCGGACGTTGCTGATGACCGGTGCCCCGTCCTTGATGATCCCGGCCTTCTCCGCCGCGATCTTGGCGAGCGTATCGCCGAGGCGGTCCATATGATCCCAGCCGATCGATGTGATCAGGCTGACCAGCGGCTTCTCCACGATGTTGGTGCTGTCGCCGCGGCCGCCGAGCCCGACTTCGAGCACGACGAAGTCCGCTCCCTGCTCCGCGTACCAGACAAAGGCGATCGCGTTGACAAGTTCAAACTCGGTGGGCGATTCCCCGCCGTCCGCAACTATGGCTTCCGCGGCTTTGATGACGCGGTCGCCGATGCGCTCCAGCGAAGCGTTGTCGATATTGCGGCCGTCCATCTGCATCCGTTCGTTGAAGACCTCGATGAACGGGGAGATATACAGCCCCACGCTGTAGCCGCCCGCGCGCAGCATCTCATACAGATACTTGCTTACGGAGCCTTTGCCGTTGGTGCCCGCAACATGAAGGACTCGAAGGTCCTTGTGCGGATCTCCGAGTCTTCCAAGCAGGCTCTCCATACGGTCGAGCCCGAGACGGCTTCCAAATCTGTTGTACGCAGCAATGCGTTCTGTGATCGTCGCCATGTATTCGTAATTCCTTTTCCGGGAAGATCAGGCCTTCCCCTCGATCGCGGCCAGACGGTCTGTGACCTTGGCCAGTTTTTCCTGATAGTCTGCCAGTTTGTCTTTCTCCTGCCGGACTTTGGCTTCCGGCGCCTTGTTGACAAAGCCCGGGTTCGCGAGCATCTTCTCGGAACGGGCGACCTCGCTCTCGAGCTTGGCCTTTTCCTTGGTCAGGCGCTCGATCTCCGCCGCGAAATCCACCAGGTCTTCCAGCGGTACGAAGATCTCCGCACCGGTGATGACCGCGCTCATGACTTCGCCCGGCAGACCTTCATGATCCGCAAGGTAAACGACTTCGGAGACGTTCGCCAGCTTTTCGATGTGTTCCTGCACCGCCCGGAGGCTTTCTTTATCCTCTTCAGAACCCGGGATCAGGAACAGTTCGACCGCCTTGGACGGTGCGGCTTCGACCTCCGCACGGATGTTGCGGATCGCGCGGATGACATCCTGCGCCATGGCGACATTGTGCGATTCCTTCTCATAGACGCGGTCGTCCCGGTACACGGGCAGCGCATCGCTGATGAGGAAGGTGTCGTTCACGCCGCCGTTCTCATCCTTGGGCAGGAAGCTCCAGATCTCTTCTGTAATGAACGGCATGAACGAGTGCAGCAGGCGCAGCATGTCTTTGAGGCAGTTGACGAGGACGGCTCTTGCGACCTTCTTGTCCTCTTCATCCTCGCCGTACAGGCGGCCCTTGACCATCTCGATGTACCAGTCGCAGTACTCGTTCCAGATCAGGTCGTAGATCTTCTGTCCCGCGAGACCCAGTTCGAACTTCTCCATGGTGTCGGCCATATAGCCGGCTGCTTCGTTGACCTTGGCCATCATCCAGCGGTCTTCGTCCTTCAGGCCGGCGGAGATGGATGCATCCCACTTGGCCATCGGGCGGAACTCACCGTCCAGATCCTGCAGGTTCATGATGACGAAGCGCGATGCGTTCCACAGTTTGTTTGCGAAGTTACGCGCCGCCTCGACCTTGGCGTCGGAGTAACGGATATCGCTGCCGGGGCTGATGCCCGTGGTCAGCATGAAGCGCAGTGCGTCCGCGCCGTATTTGTCGATGACTTCGAGCGGGTCGATGCCGTTGCCCAGAGACTTGCTCATCTTGCGCCCCTGTTCGTCGCGCACCAGACCATGCACGTACACATACTGGAACGGGCTCTTGCCCATGGTCTCATAGGAACTGAAGACCATGCGGACGACCCAGAAGAAAATGATGTCGTAACCGGTGACCAGCACGTCGGTCGGGAAGAAGTAATCGAGATCCTCGGTCTTCTCCGGCCAGCCGAGCGTCGAGAACGGCCACAGTGCCGAAGAGAACCAGGTGTCGAGCACGTCTTCATCCTGTCTGAGGTGCTTGCCGCCGCACTTCGGGCAAACAGTCGGATCTTCCTCTGCGACGATCAGTTCGCCGCAGTCCTCGCAGTACCACGCCGGGATACGGTGGCCCCACCAGAGCTGGCGGGAAATGCACCAGTCGCGGATGTTCTCGAGCCAGTGCAGATAGATCTTGGTGAAACGCTCCGGCACGAAGACCAGCTCGCCCTTCTCGATCGCTTCGATCGCGGGCTTGGCCAGTTCTTCCATGCTGACGAACCACTGGTCGGACAGCATGGCCTCGACCGGGGTGTGGCAGCGGTAGCATTCGCCGACCGGGATGACCATATCCTCGGTCTTGACGAGGTAACCGCCCTCTTCCATATCTTTGATGAGCGCTTCGCGGCACTCATAGCGGTCCATGCCTTCGTACTTGCCGGCATATTCGTTCATCGTGCCGTCGAAGTTCATGCAGCTGATGACCGGCAGGTCATGGCGCTGGCCGACCTCGAAGTCGTTGGGGTCGTGTGCCGGGGTGATCTTGACAGCGCCGGTGCCCTTTTCGGGATCCGGGTACTCGTCTTCGATGACCGGGATCGGTTTGCCGGTGGGCGGCAGGATGACGTTCTTGCCGATCAGGTGCGTGTATCTTTCATCTCCGGGGCTGACCGCGACGGCCATATCGGTGAACATGGTCTCAGGACGCGAGGTCGCGACCACGATGCCTTCGCCGCCGTCTTCCGCCGGATATCTGAAGTACCAGTACTTGCCGTTCTTGTCTTCATGCTCGACTTCCGCGTCGGACAGACTCGTCCCGCAGGTCGGGCACCAGTTGATCAGGCGGTTGCCGCGGTAGATCAGACCCTTCTTATACAGATTGACGAACATGGTGCGGACCGCCTTGTTGCAGCCCTCATCCATGGTGAAGCGCTCACGGCTCCAGTCGCAGCTGTCGCCCAGTTTTCTGCACTGCTGGGTGATCTTGCCGCCGTAGACGCGCTTCCAGTCCCAGGCTCTTTCGAGGAACGCCTCGCGGCCGATATCCTCTTTCTCCTTGCCCTCGTCCTCGCGCAGTTTCTGGACGACCTTGACTTCAGTCGCGATGCTGGCGTGGTCGGAGCCGGGCAGCCACAGGGAACTGTACCCCTGCAGTCTCTTCCAGCGCGTCAGGACATCCTGCAGCGTCTGGTCGAGCGCGTGGCCCATGTGCAGCTGGCCTGTGATGTTCGGCGGCGGCATGACGATGGTGAACGGCTTTTTATCGCGGTCCACTTCCGCCTTGAACGCGCCTTCCTCCTCCCACTGGGCATAGATCCGGTCTTCAAAATCTTTCGGATTGTAGGTTTTTGCGAGATTTTTCTCCATGTTGTGTTGCTCCTTTAATAAAAAATCCGTCCCTGCCTTGCAGATCCTGCGATCTGCTGCAAAGGACGAACCTGCTGTCATAGCACATAGTCCGCGGTACCACCTTTGTTCCGCTGCCTGAGATCCGCACGGGCGGTTCCTGCAGCGACACTCATTCATAGTCGAACTCCGATGCGACCTTCGCCTTGTGCGATTCCGAAGAGGCCTTTCAGCCCACGAGCCTCTCTCTCTTGCGGTGCAGTCCGGGTACTGCTCATCTTCACCGTTCGTATGCAGTTTTGCGTACTGTATTAGTTTACAGGAATCGCTGTAAAAGTCAAGGAAAACAGCCTGTTCCGAGCGCAAAAGAAAACAGGCGCCTGTTCCCGCCTGCTTTCTTTATGGAGTGTTATTAAAAAGGGAGTGTTGTCTGGTTGAGTACGCTGTTTCCTTCTGACAATGATATCGTAGCGCGGCTTCCTTAAAACTAACTGAAACGAATTTAATTATTTGACCGTCACGTTTCCGGACGTCTGTCCGTCAAAGCTGCCGCCGTTCACGCACTGTACCAGCACAGAGCTGATGCTGTCGGCTGAGATCTCTCCCTCCACAGACTGCCCGTCGATGGTGAGCGTCAGCGCCCCGCCGTTGCTGCCGTCGCTGCCCCAGCGGCCTGCCGCCGCGCTGATCAGCGCGGAACCGGCATTCTTGAATGTACAGCCTGTCACGGTGACTTCTGCCGTCGTGTTCGTGACGTAA
>JAWRJC010000083.1:0-6709 GCA_040307715.1 Clostridiales bacterium
GTCGTGCCGCGAGATGATATTCCAGCTGCTGTCCGCGGGGGTATCGGAGACAGGCCGCTCCCGCGCGGGCAGGAGCTGGTTGGTCGTGACCATGAGGGCATCCGCGATATTGCAGAGGGTATAACTGTCGATGGCACAGCCGCCGCGTTCATATTTGGATACGCTCGCGAGGCTCCTTCCGATCGCCCGGGCGAGATCGCCCTGCGTCATACCTGCGCTGATGCGGGAGGCGCGGATATTGCTGCCCAGGATGCGCATAAAATCTTGTTCTTTCATAGTTTTGCAAGGCGTTTCACGCCTGGATTGTATTAAAAAGAAAAAAGAAATGAATATTCAGTGATAATGGTTATCTGTGAATGGATTATATCATAAAACAGCCTGATATTCTACTGTTGATAGAATCATCACCTGTCGATTTTACTCTCGGTAGAGATGCCGCGGTTTGCAGTGTGTCGCTTTAGCATGATAAAATTCTGACAATAATAAAGAATGGAAAGGGGAATACGAATGGGTCACGTATTGGATCAGACATTCCTGCCTGAAAAGT
This sequence comes from Clostridiales bacterium, assembly GCA_040307715.1. Classification (GTDB taxonomy): domain Bacteria; phylum Bacillota; class Clostridia; order Peptostreptococcales; family Anaerovoracaceae; genus RUG13615. The sequence continues at coordinate 548 of JAWRJC010000083.1, forward strand.
ACTTTGAGGAAATCAGCGCGGTCCCGCACGGTTCGTATCACGAAAAACCTCTGAGCGATTACCTGGTGCGCTTTGCAAAAGCGCACGGTTTGACGTATAAACAGTATCCGAACTGGAACGTTATCATCTACAAGCCGGCATCTCCTGGGTATGAAGATCATGCACCCGTCATGCTGCAGGCACATATCGACATGGTCTGTGAAAAAGAACCCGGCTGTGAACACGACTTTGAGAAAGACCCGCTCTCCCTTTATGTGGAGGACGGGAAACTGCATGCGAAAGGGACAACGCTCGGTGCCGATGACGGTGTCGGTGTCGCCTATATGCTGTCCTTCCTCGATGACGATACCCTGCCGCATCCGCCGCTGGAATGCGTTTTCACTGTGCAGGAAGAAGTCGGCCTGAACGGTGCCGCCGAGCTTGCTTTCGAGGATATCAGCGCAAAGCGGATGATCGGCCTGGATGACATGGGCGGCAATACCTGCTATGCGTCATCCTGCGGCAGCCAGTACATGCATCTGACAAGATCTTATCCTGTCTCGGAGTGCGGACTGCCCGGCTACAAGCTGACAGTGGGCGGTCTGGCCGGCGGACATTCCGGTGTCTGCATCAACAAGGAACGCGGCAACGCGATCAAACTGGCCGCCAGAGTGTTGTATGGACTCGGCTTTAAGATCCGGATCGGCTCTTTCACCGGCGGCAACAAAGACAATGCTATCCCGCCGCTGTGCGAAGTCGTCTTCGGCTGTGAGGCTGATCCGGCGGTGCTGCAGGAAAAAGCAGCAGCCTTTGAAGAGACCTTCTTCAAGGAATACGCATACAGTGATCCTGCTATCAAAGTGACGATCGAACCGGCAGACTGCCCGGCCGCGTTCAGCGCGGAAGACAGCCGCGCACTCGTGGATCTTCTGTTCGTGCTTCCGGACGGATTCCGTCATAAGAGCATGAAAATCGAGGGTCTGACAACGGTCTCTCAAAATCTTGGCAGAGTCCGGACCGAAGATGGCGCCGTGACGATCTACTGCTTCCCGCGGAGCGAAGTAGATACCTTCCTGGATCAGATGGAAGGGGAGTACCGGATCCTCGGCGGTCTTTTCGGATTTGAACTGGTATGCAAAAACCGCGCGCCCGGCTGGAGATTTGAAGAGAAGTCTGCGATCAGAGAAACACTGTTCGCTGCCTACCATGAAGTGACCGGCGGGGAGATGACCCTCATCGCCGAGCATGGCGGTCTTGAGACCGGCTATATTAGCGGCGGGATCCCGGGAATCGACATCGTGACCTGCGGTCCCCACTGCGAGGAATATCACACCCCTAAGGAATGGCTCGATCTCGCATCCTTCCGTACGATCTATGAGGTGCTGAAGCGCACCTTGGAGATATTGTAACCAACCACCTACCCGTTATTATTCTTCGTTTTTTCAATGTTCTCTGAGGAGGAGGTATTCAAATGTACGCTTCATTAGTACTCATTCTCAAAGCAGTCGGTATCCTTTCCGGATTCCTCCTGCTGGGGACAATCCTTCGTGCGAAAGTGCCCGTCTTTCAGAAACTGTATCTGCCGGCCTCTGTCATCGGCGGATTCATCGCTCTGATCCTCGGACCGCGCCTTCTGGGTTGGCTCCCGTTCAGCGACGAAATCATGGAAACCATCGGTTCCATGCCGAGCGTCCTGATCACGCCGGTCTTCGCGGCGATCCCGATGTGCCTGTATCTTAAGAAAAACGGCAACAGCATCCTGAAAACAGGTAATGATGCCGTCGTCATGACGATGATCCTGGGCGGCTTCTTCATGTTCCAGTGCGTCCTCGGCATCATTGCGGCGGTATTCTCCAGAATGATCGGTGCCAACACCTACGATGTCATGGGCCTCGAACTGGCATTCGGCTTCAACGGCGGCCACGGCATGGCAGGCACGATCGGCGCGGCTTACCAGGAATTCGGCAATGCGAACTGGCAGGCAGCGCAGGATGCGACCGTTACGACCGCTACTGTCGGTCTGGTCGGTGGCATTCTGCTGGGCGTTCTGCTCATCAACATCGGCATCAAGAAGGGCTGGACCACACAGGTCAAGACCGCTGCCAAGTCTCCGATCGAAATGCTGAAGGGCGTTTATCAGAGAGGTGCTGAGACACCTGACATGGGCAGACAGACGACTGTTCCGAACAGCATCGAGACACTGACCCTGCACATTGGTCTGATCGTCGGCGTCAGCGCGATCGGCTACATCCTCGAAGATAAGCTCATCACGATCGACAACATCATCTTCCAGAGCATGTCCGCATTCTTCTATGCAATGGTCGTCATGCTGATCGTATGGCGCCTGATCGTCGTCCTCAAGTGGGATCATCTGTTTGATGAGAAGGTCAGAGACAAGATCTCCGGCACCCTGACAGACTTCATCGTTGTCGCAGCTATCAGCAGCCTCAACCTGTCCGTCCTGTCCACCTACTGGGTCGCACTGGCCATCACCTGTGTGCTCGGCCTGATCGTCACACCGCTGCTAATCATGCTCTGCTGCAAGAAGTTCATGCGTTCCAACTGGTTTGAAAAGAGCCTCGGCCTGATCGGCGCGAACACCGGCGTCTTCGTAACCGGAATCCTGCTCATCAAGATGGCTGACCCGGATCTGAAGACCGACGCGCTGCTCGACTACTCGATCGGCGGTACACTTTGCAACCTGTTCGCTATGCCATTGATATCCTTCATCTTAGGAATCATGGCCAACGCCGGTGTCATGTCCGCGTTCCTGTTCGCTTTGGGCACCAGCGTGGCGTGCTTCATACCGATCCTCGTTTCCTGGTTCGCGATCGGCAAGCGGGCATAAGGGATATCCCAACGCATAATACAACTCTATAAACCCCTTGTAGAAAGGCCATCTGCCCTGCGGCGGATGGCCTTTTCCTTCTGTTCAAAAAAGCCCCGCGTTATGACGCGGGGCGGTTGTTCGAGCAGTGTCAGAGAGTCCGGAAGAAGTGTTCCGCGGCGGCAGTCATGTTGGTACGGGCGACCGCAGGCTGTTTGGCGGTTTCGTGAGGCATGTCCGGCGGCGTGATGACGCGGCATTCGTCGATTCCGGCTTCGCGGAGAAGGCGGGCGTCTTCCTCACTGACCTTAAGCATGCCGGCAAACGCGATGACCGGGAGCCCGTATTTTTTGGCAAGCGCCGCAGCACCCGCAGGCGCTTTCCCGAAAGCGGTCTGTCTGTCGATACGTCCTTCGCCGGTAAGGAGCATGTCCGCACCTTGCAGATAGTCCGCGAGCCGGGTCTCGGTCAGGACGATGTCGATCCCGCGCAGGAGCTGCCCGCCCAGGAAGGCAAGGAAGGCAAAGCCGAGTCCGCCTGCGGCGCCGGCGCTGGGGGTGTCAGCGGCGGGAGCTGCGGCATCTTCCGGAAGCGCTGCTTCCGTCAGGGCGGCAAAGCGGCCGAGCAGGCTGTCCAGTTCTTCGCACATGGCAGGATCAGCGCCTTTCTGCGGTCCGTAGACAAAGCTGGCACCGCTTTTGCCGCACAGCGGGTTGGTCACGTCGCAGATGATGCGGAACCGGCAGTCCCTAAGGACCGGCGCCAACGTCCCTGTATCGATGCGTTGCAGAGAGCGGAGTCCCTGTGCGCCGTCCGGGATGGGGCGGCCGTCCGGGTCCAGCAGGGAAATACCTAGTGCGGCGAGCATGCCGGCACCGCCATCGTTGGTGGCGCTTCCGCCGATGCCGATGAGGAAATCGCGGCAGCCCTCCTCAGCAGCGGCAAGGATGAGTTCGCCGAGCCCGCGGGTCGTGGTCTTCATTGGATCGCGCAGTTCTTTCGGGACAAGGACGAGTCCGCATGCGGATGCCATATCAAGGATCGCGGTCCGGCCGGAGACGGCATAGGACGCGGCGACAGGCGTGCCGAGCGGTCCGGTGACGGTGACCGGGCGGGAAACCGCTTCATGCGCATAACAGAGCGATTCCATGGTGCCTTCTCCGCCGTCGGCGAGCGGTCTTACGATCACTTCCGCATCCGGCACAGCGCGGAGCACCCCGGTCTTCGCGGCTTCCCCGGCTTCGAGCGAAGTCATAGTGCCTTTGAACGAGTCCATGGCGATGACGATCTTCATAAAGGATCCTTTCTGAAGCGGCGGACTTGCACAAAGGCGGACCACCGCATACAATGGTTTACAAGGCAAGTATAGCACATCCGAAGGAATGTGATGTACGGCGGAGGAGGAACAGGAGGGCAGGATGGAGAAGAAAAGCAACATCGATAAGCGGCTCTTCGGCCAGGCTCTGATCAAGTTCTTCGCCGGGCTTCTGATCGTCAGCGCGCTGGTTTTTGTACCGGCGGGAACGCTCCGCTATCCGCAGGGGCTTCTGTTCACGGCGATTCTTTTCGTGCCGATGTTCATCGCCGGTCTGGTGATGATGGCAAAGGCACCGGATCTGCTCAGAAGACGGCTCGACGGGAAAGAGAACGAGGGGGATCAGAAAAAGGTCATCGCGCTGAGCGGCTTGATGTTCATCGCGGCGTTCGTTGTGGCGGGGCTCAATTTCCGGTTTGGCTGGCTCATCCTGCCGAGGTGGGTGCCGTGGGCTGCAGCTGCCGTGTTCCTGCTCTCCTATGCGCTGTATGCGGAAGTGATGCGGGAGAACGCCTATCTGTCGCGGACCGTCTCGGTCTCAGAAGGACAGCAGGTCGTTGACACCGGCATGTACGGGATCGTCCGTCACCCGATGTACGCGGTCACGCTGGTGCTGTTCCTGTCGATGCCGCTCGTTCTCGGGTCCCTGTTCTCGTTCGTGATCATGTTGGCGTACATACCGATGATCGCTGTGCGCATCCGCGGGGAAGAGGCCTTTCTGGAGGAAGAACTGGAAGGGTATAAAGAGTATAAACAACGTGTGCGGTGGAAGGTCATCCCGCATATCTGGTAAGAGGAATCGCTTCGCGAAAAAGGAGAAATCATATGAAAATCGTAGTGCTTGACGGATACACAGAGAACCCCGGCGATCTTTCCTGGGAGCCGCTTGCAGCGTTGGGAGACCTGGAGGTGCACGACCGCACGCCGCAGGAAGACGTTGCAGCGGTGCTCAGCGACGCGGAGATCGCGATCGTTAACAAGCTGGACATCACAAAGGACATCATCGATGCCTGCCCGAATCTCAAGTATATCGGTGTGCTGGCGACCGGCTATGACTGCGTCGATTACAAGTACGCGAAAGAGAAGGGTATTCCGGTCACCAACATCCCTGTGTACGGCACCGCATCCGTTTCCCAGTTTGCCATCTCCCTGCTGCTGGAGATCTGCGAGCACGTCGGCCACCACGACGAAGCCGTCCACGCGGGGCGCTGGGAGAGCAATCCGGACTGGTGCTTCTGGGAATACCCGCTGATCGAGCTGGACGGCAAGACAATGGGCATCATCGGCTTCGGCCGCATCGGGCAGCAGACCGGCCGCATCGCGAAAGCGCTCGGCATGCGGATCCTGGCCAACGACGCCCACGAAAGCGAGGCGGGCAGGGAGATTGCCGAGTACGTCGATCTGGAGCAGCTCCTCGCACAGTCCGATGTCATCGCGCTGCACTGCCCGCTCTTCCCGGAGACAGAAGGCATCATCAACAAGGATACGATCGCGAAGATGAAGGACGGTGTGATCCTCATCAACAACAGCCGGGGACCGCTCGTTGTCGAGCAGGATCTGGCGGATGCGCTCAACAGCGGCAAGGTGTATGCCGCCGCGGTGGATGTCACTTCGACGGAGCCGATTCGCGGGGATAATCCGCTGCTGACTGCGAAGAACTGCATCATCACCCCGCACATCAGTTGGGCACCAAAAGAAAGCCGCCAGCGGATCATGGATACCGCTGCGGACAATCTGAAGGCGTTCCTCGAGGGAGCACCGGTCAATGTGGTAAATCTGTAATCAAAACGGCAGGCCTTGACGGCCTGCCGTTCTTCTATTGATCGATACCGGCTTCGTAATACTCTTTCATGATCGCGATGGTCGCGCTGGTGCCGAGCCGTTCAGCGCCGGCGGCGATCATTTCTTTGGCTGCTGCCAGATCGCGGATGCCGCCGCTGGCCTTGAGTTTCGGCACTGCGGCCGGTGCCGCGCCTTCGTCTTTCCGCTGTGCGGCCCAGCCTTCCGCAGCCTCTTTCATCAAGGAAAGATCGTGCGCCGT
>JAWRJC010000084.1:0-22484 GCA_040307715.1 Clostridiales bacterium
TCAGCATGCGGAGTTCTTCCGCAGTTGTGACCGTATTCACTTTGCGCCGCAGCGAGGTCGAGCCGGGTCTGCCCTTCGTATACCAGCCGAAGTGCTTTCTCATCTCGAGCACGGCGCGTTTTTCCCCTTTGTCTTCGATCATGCGCGCAAAATGAAGCTGCATGATCCGGCGTTTTTCTTCGCCGTCCGGCGGCGGGAGCTGTTCTCCGTCCCGCCAGAGGCAGACCGCCTCGCGGAAGAGCCAGGGATTGCCCAGCATGCCGCGCGCGATCATGACACCGTCACAACCGGTCTCATCCATCATGCGCAGGGCATCCGCTGCCGTAAAGACATCGCCGTTGCCGATGACCGGGATCGAGACCGCCTTTTTCACGGCTGCGATGATATCCCAATCGGCCTTGCCGGTGTAGAACTGCTCTCTGGTGCGTCCGTGGATGGTGACGGCGGCACATCCGGCTGCCTCAGCGGCTTTGGCCGCTTCAGCCGCAACAATGTGATCTTCATCCCAGCCTTTGCGGATCTTGATGGTCACCGGTTTGTCCGCCGCCTCGCACACTGCGCGGGCAACCTCGTAAAGCCGGTCCAGATCCTTGAGGAGCGCCGAGCCTTCGCCGTTTTTGACGACTTTGGGGACCGGGCAGCCCATGTTGATATCGAACAGAGCGTTCTCTCTGCCGGCAAGCCGCTGCGCCGTCTCGCGCATGACTGCGGGCTCTCCGCCGAAGATCTGATAGCTGACGGGGCCTTCTTCCGGCCGGATCAGAAGCAGTTCCTCGGTCTTGCGGTTCTCATACAGGAGTCCCTTACCGCTGACCATCTCCGTACAGGTCAGCACCGCTCCCATTTCCGAAAGGATGCTGCGGTACGCGCTGTCCGTTACGCCTGCGAGCGGCGCGGCTATGAATGGATTGTCCAGTGTCAGCGTACCGATCTGCATAGGGTCCTTTCTTTCAGGGCCCGTCGGGGCCGCTCTAGTTTTGCGATTCCTGTTCCTCGCCTTCCGGAGAGGTCGCAAGCCGCTCTTTCTTGCGGCAGTTTCTGTTCTTCTGGTAAATGATCTCCAACCCGATCAGGGTCAGGAGTTTGTCGACGTGGTCGATGCAGTTCGTGCCTTTTTCCATCATCGTGGACAAGCCGCCTGTTGCGATGACTTTGACCGGACGGTCGCTGATGCGGTACTGCTCCATCTCCTTCTTCATCTTGTCGGTGATGAATTCGACGATGCCCATGTTGCCGTAGACCAGACCGGACTGAATGCTCTCGATCGTATTACGGCAGATGACTTTGCCGGGCGGGGTCAGTTCGACATTGGGCAGCTGCGCGGTGCGCTCGACCAGAGCGTCCGCCATGATCTTGACGCCGGGGACGATGGTGCCGCCGAGGTATTCGCCTTTTTCGGTGATCGCGCAGAAAGTGGTCGCCGTACCGAAGTCGATGACGATGGCAGGACCGCCGTATTTCTTGAGCGCCGCGACCGCATTGACAATACGGTCTGCACCGACCTGCTTCGGATTGTCATACTTGACGATCAGACCGGTCTTGACGCCGGATTCGACCACGATGGCCTTCGTGTGGAAGTATTTCTGGGAAAGATGCTGCAGGGTGAACAGGATCGACGGGACGACGGTCGAAATAATCGTGTCCTGCACCTGTTTCATGTCCAATCCTTCATATTCAAAAAGACGGCTGATGATCATCCCGTACTCATCGGCGCTCTTCTTCGTGTCCGTTTCCATGCGCCAGTTGGTGATCAATTCGCCATCCTTGAAAACACCAACGACGATGTTGGTGTTGCCAACGTCAAAAGCCAGTAGCATGGTTGCCTCCTTTGCTCTGTATGATTTGACCGTTTATTGCCAAAAAAGAACATGGAGCACCCGAATCGGGCGCTCCATGAGGATAAACCGGAAACTTAGACCAGCGTGACCAGAACGTCGCCGGAGTTGACGGAAGCGCCAACCGACACCGGGACAGTGTCGACGGTACCGGCACTGGGTGCCAGGATCTCGTTCTCCATCTTCATCGCTTCGAGGATGATGAGGATGTCGCCTTCCGCTACAGCCTGACCGGGCTTGACTTTGACGTCCAGAATGGTGCCGGGCATCGGGCTGCTGACAGTTGCTGCGCCAGCAGACGGAGCTGCCGCCGGAGCGGGAGCCGGTGCCGGTGCCGGAGCGGGAGCCGGAGCTGCCGCTGGAGCGGGAGCCGGAGCCGGAGCTGCCGCCGGAGCGGGAGCTGCTGCCGGAGCCGGAGCTGCTGCGGGAGCTGCGCCAGCTTCTTCAACGGATACTGCATAAGTCGTGCCGTTTACGGTGATGTTATACTGTTTCATTTTGTTATTCTCCTTATACCCAGGACTTACATCCTTCTGCTATCAAAGCTTTCATTCAGACCAGCCATGTTCCAAGCTGTAGCCGGACCAGCGATGCGCTGGATTTTCTTGACCACGAAGCTCGGGGCTGCCGCGCCGCCTTCCGCCGCTGCGATCGCCGCCGCAATGACTGCGATGAGCTGGTCGTCGGAGGCGGACTCAGCTAAAGGGGACGCACCACCTGCTGCAGGCGCTGCTGCTGCCGCCGCGGGAGCCGCTGCTGCTGCCGGAGCTGCAGGAGCTGCCTTCGGTGCCTCTGCCTTCTTCTTTCCTTTATTCTCAGTGGCTCTGATCAGACGCGTCATGACTGCGATCATGACCCACAGGATAATCAGAATTGCGAAGGTGATACCCATGCCCATCAGGGCTGTGATGCCTGTGCCAGCCATCTTTTCCGCGAAGGAAAGATTCTCAAAGAGATCCGGCTGTGCAAATTGTTCCATTAAACTCATGCTGTGTCACCTCCCTAAAGGGGAATGTTGCCGTGCTTCTTGGCCGGCAGGCTGACTCTCTTGGACGCCAGCATGTCGAAAGCACTGATGATGCGCTGACGGGTCTGAGCAGGCTCGATGACGTCATCGACGTAGCCCAGTTTGGCAGCGACATACGGGTTGTTGAAGTTTTCTTCGTATTCCGCAACCTTTTCTTTGGTCATGCCGACCGGATCCGCTGCCGCTTTGATCTCCTTCTTGATGGAGGAAATGATGTTGACAGCGCCGGAGGCACCCATGACGGCGACCTGTGCGGTCGGCCATGCCAGGTTGACGTCGGAACCGAGGTCTTTGTTGCACATTGCAACGTATGCACCACCGTAAGCTTTTCTGGTGATCAGTGTGACCATCGGAACGGTCGCTTCAGAGTATGCGTAGAGCATCTTCGCGCCGTGGCGGATGATGCCGCCGTATTCCTGACCAACGCCGGGGAGGAATCCGGGAACGTCACAGATGGTCAGCATCGGGATGTTGTACGCATCACATCTTCTGATGAATCTCGCCGCCTTGTCGGACGCATCGATGTCCAGGCAGCCCGCGCCGACCTTCGGCTGGTTGGCGATGACGCCGACCGACTGGCCGTTCATGCGGATGAAGCAGGTGATGATATTTCTGGCAAATGTAGAGGAGATATCGAAGATCTCGCCGTTGTCGGCCAGGCTCTTGATGATCTCGTACATATCGTAAGCCTTGTTCGGGTTGTCCGGAATGATCGTTTCGAGTTCCGGGCAGGCTCTGTTCGGATCGTCGGTGCATGCGTAGACCGGCGGCATCTCCATGTTGTTGGAGGGGAAGTATCCGAGGATCTTCTTGACCGCTTCGATGGTCTCTTCTTCCGTTGCACCTACGAAGTGCGCGTTGCCGCTCTTGCCCAGGTTGGTTTTCGCGCCGCCGAGCTCTTCAGCCGTGACATCTTCGCCGGTGACCGTCTTGATAACAGCCGGACCGGTGATGAACATCTGGCTGGTCTTGTCGACCATGAAGATGAAGTCGGTGATCGCCGGGCTGTAGACCGCACCGCCTGCGCAGGGGCCGAGGATCACGGAGATCTGCGGGATAACGCCGGAGCAGATGGTGTTGTTCTTGAAGATGCGTGCATAGCCGGACAGGGCCGCAACACCTTCCTCAACACGCGCGCCGCCGCTGTCGTTGATGCCGACGCACGGTGCGCCCATCTTCAGGGCCATCTCCTGGACCTGCACGATCTTGTAGGCGTGCATCTCACCCAGGGAACCGCCGGCGACGGTGAAATCCTGCGAGAATGCGAAGACCAGACGGCCGTCGACCATGCCGTAACCGACAACGACGCCTTCACTGGCCAGTTCTTTCTCCGCCATGTCGAAGTTGGTGCATCTGTGAGCAACGAATGTCTCGAGCTCTACGAATGTGCCTTCGTCGAACAGCAGGTCAAGACGCTCTCTCGCGGTCTTCTTGCCGCGGTCATGCTGGGCCTGGATTCTCTTTTCGCCTCCGCCGAGAAGCATTGCTGCCTTTTTCTCGCGGAGCTGTTCAAGCTTACTCATATCTTAGACTCCTCCTTATTGTGGCTTCTATGTTTTTGGTTTAAGCGCAAAATAACACTTATACCGTAAAAAACACCAAATAAACTATACATGAAAGCCCTTGGTAAATCAAGAGAAATCGTCTGCCAAGGGCCTTTTTTGTCACCTTTTTGACGAACTCGGCCGGCCATTGCGCAGCCTGCTGTCAAAAGGCACTATATATAGTTGTTTTTCCGGTATCCACCGGAGAATCGCTCTGCCTGCGCCAAAGTCACCGCGTACGGCCGCCCCGGCCGGCTTTTTCCATCCGCCGCAGCGCCAGCGCCAGAGAGAGCCCGGGTACCCCCGGTCCCTGCAGCAGGCTGATCCCCATCTTCTCCTCGATGCGGTGGATCCGGTACTGGACCGTATTTGCGTGGACGCCGAGCATCGCGGCCGTCTGCTGTGTGCTCTGCCCCGCGTCGAGAACAAAGACTTCCAGCGTCTCGAGGAACTGCCGCCGCTTTGCCGGCGTCAGACTGCGGAACGGTTCGAACCACGAAAGATACTCCTGCCGCTGGGCGGGATCCTCTTTGAAGATCGCCGCAGCGCTTCTCGCGAGCGCCAGATCATACCGGTCAAAGACTGTCCGGCGCGGACTGATGATCACAGCCGCCTCTCTGGCTTCCTGGATCAGGGAAAAGGCGCTTCCCGCACTCTCCGGTCCCTCGATCCCCGTCACGCAGAAGACGGCGGTCCCGTCTTCTGCGGAGAACGCCCGGCTGATCATCGCCGCTTCCTTTCCCGCATCCTGTGTGCCGCCGGCGAGCAGTACGCCGTACAGCTCTTCCTCTTCGGTCCGGAGCACTGTCAGCCCGGCTGCCTCAAACCGCTCGAGAAGCGACGCTGCGGTCTGTCTGTTCCCCTGCACCAGAAAGACGCCCCGGATCTTCGCCGGGTCGATCCCCGCCTCGATGCGCAGATTGTATGCCTGTGCCGCGTTGTTGCGCCGCAGCGCCCGCAGGAATTCGCTGCGCGCATCCTGTTCCGGGGAAAAATGCCACATCTCCATCGCCAGTTCGATCAGATCGCCCAGACGGGTCATATCCGCCGCCCCGTACAGGTCTTCGTTGTCGACAAGGAACATCCGGTACGGCTGCGCCTGCACCATGACGGAACCCCAGTAAGTGATGATCCCGTTGACGTCTATGCGGGTATATAGCGATGCCGCGTCTTCCGCGGGGACATTCCTGCCAATGCGAACAGCCGCACCAATGGTGGTGCGGTGGCGGGTCTCCGCGCTGAACACCGGATGCAGATCCGTGCTCAGGAGGATCATCTGAAAATCGTTCGCGAGCGCAGCGCCCCGGAGCGCGTCCGGGAAGCCGGTGTATTTCTCAAAGTTCAGAAGGTGATAGATGGTGTTCCGGATCAGAGCGTCGCCCCGCCCCAGCCCTTCTGTCTGCCGGTTTGCGGGCATATTTTACTCCTCTTCCTTTTCCTCGTCCGCGGGGACAAAGCCATCCTCCCCGTCCGGGAAGCCGTCTTTTTCCGCAGGGGCTTCGCCGGTTTCGTCTTCCGGAAGCGCTTCTTCCTCCGCGGAAAGCGATTCTTCTTCGTCGTCTCCGCCGAAATCGACGTCGGCGTATTCTTTGTCCTCAAAGGCCAGCTGCCCGATCGGATCGAACGCCTCTTCGGCCTGCCGCTGTTCCATCTCGCGGGCCTCCTCTTCGTTGGCCTTCGCGATCGCGGCCGCTCTCTCCTTATCCTGCGCGGCAAGTTCTTCCGCTGTCATTGTTCCCTGGTAGAGCGCTTCGAACTGGTCGCCGTCGATCGTCTCGACCGCCAGCAGGGCATCCGCCACGCGGGTGAGTTCGTCCATATGTTCGGTCAGGATCTGCTCGCATTCCTCGAAGCACTCCTCGACGATCCGGCGGATCTCCGCATCGATGAGGGAAGCCACCTCCTCCGAGTAATTCTGACGGGTGGAGAAGTCCTTCCCGAGGAAGACTTCCTCCGCGCCGGAGTAGTTGATTGGACCGAGCTTTTCGCTGAAGCCGTACTTGGTGACCATCTCTCTGGCGACTTCGGTCGCGCGCTGGATGTCATTGGACGCGCCGGTGCTGATATCCTCGAGGGTCAGCTTCTCCGCGACACGGCCGCCCAGCAGGTGGATGATATCCTCGCGCATCTTGGACTTCGTGCCGTAGTACCGGTCTTCCTTAGGCAGCGTCATGGTGAATCCGCCCGCCATGCCGCGCGGCACGATGGTGACCTGATGCACCGGATCGGCATGCGGCAGGGACCGCGCGACGACTGCGTGGCCCGCTTCGTGGAAAGCGGTGAGTTTTCTCTCTTCTTCGCTGATCACGCGGCTCTTTTTCTCCGGACCTGCGATGACCTTCGTGATGGCTTCTTCGATCTCATCCATGCGGATCGCTTTGCCGTTGCGGCGGGCTGTGAGCAGCGCCGCTTCGTTGAGCATGTTCTCGATGTCCGCGGGCGAGAAGCCGGGCGTGCGCCTTGCGAGCAGCGCGGGATCGACCCCTTCGGCCAGCGGCTTATTGCGGGAGTGGACCTTGAAGATCTCTTCCCTGCCTTTGATATCGGGCATGCCGATGACGATCTGACGGTCGAAACGGCCGGGTCTTAAAAGAGCCGGGTCGAGGACATCCGGGCGGTTGGTCGCTGCCAGGATGATGATGCCGGAGTTCTCTTCAAAGCCGTCCATCTCGACGAGCAGCTGGTTGAGGGTCTGCTCTCTTTCATCGTTGCCGCCGCCAAGTCCGGCGCCGCGCTTTCTGCCGACCGCGTCGATCTCGTCGATGAAGACGATGCACGGAGCGTTTTTCTTGGCCTGGTCAAAGAGATCGCGGACGCGGCTCGCACCGACGCCGACGAACATCTCGACGAACTCGGAACCGCTGATCGTGAAGAACGGCACACCGGCTTCCCCGGCGACCGCCTTGGAAATGTAAGTTTTACCCGTGCCGGGATGGCCGACCAGCAGCACCCCTTTGGGGATCCTCGCTCCGATGTTCGCGAACCGCTTCGGATGGCGCAGGAACTCGACGATCTCGCTGAGTTCTTCCTTCTCCTCATCGAGTCCGGCAACGTCTTTGAACGTGATCTTCCTGAGATCGCTGTTCTTCTGCAGTCTGGCCTTGCTGCGCCCGAACTGCATGGCTTTGCCGCCCCCGCCCTGCTGGTTCATGATCATCACCCAGAAGAAGACGAGCAGGAGGACCATCAGCAGCGTCGGAAGCAGGGAAATGTACCAGGGCGTGGCCTTGGGCGCTTCCGCGGTGAGCTTGATCTTTCCTTGCTCCGCCTGTTCATTGAGGTACTTCTCAGAGAGAACACTGTAATCGACCAGCGTGTAGACCGCCTCGATCTCCGTGCCGTTCTTGAGTTTGGCGCGCATGATCATCTTGTTGTTGTCGACGTTGAGCTCTCTGACTTCTTCCTTGGCGATGTGCTCGACGAGTTCCGAATAGTCTACGGTCTTCGCCTCATCCTGGGGCGCACGGTTGTACAGGAACGCCATGCTCAGGACCGCCAGGAAGATCAGCAGATAGATCCCGATGTTTCTTGTCGTACGTTTTTTCAAATCTCTAAGACTCCTTATATATAAATGTAGCTGGATTCTTTCTCATCCTCCGCAAAACTTGTGCGGAAAACCAAAAAAGGCTAAAAGAAAGTTTACCACACGTACCCGTCCATTTCAAGCACGAGGAACCGCTGCGTCCGGCGTCCCGCCGTGCACCCTGCGGCACACCGCGGGCGCGGCTTCCCTCCCGGCACGCACAGGATCACGCTGCCGGCCGCCGCCAGCAGGATGTGGTTGCGGCGGTCTTTGGGGATCTTCTCATCCACCATCAGGTCCTGGATGGATTTGCTGCCTTCTTTGAGCGGCAGCCGGTCGCCGGGCCGCCGCGGGCGGAATTCGATCCGCTCCCGCAGTTCCTCCCAAGGGACCGCGAGCAGCGCAGCGGTCTTATCCGCATCGAGGACGCAGGCTGCCTCGTTGATGCCGGAGAAATTCTTACTATAAATATAGGAAAGGATCATTTCCTCTTCGGACAGCGCCTTTGCAGCCGGCTCTTCCGCCGGCACGCCGTCTGCCGCCCTGCTCTTTGCACCGATGAGCGTCAGCAGTTCCTCCCGCGTATAGACGTCCGCGCGGCACATAGCCGCCGCATCCCTGCCGGAGCCGCCCGGGGCAGTTCCTTCGCCTGCCTCCTCTGCTGCCGGCTGTCCGGCCGGTGTCAGGCACTCGATCACCCCGTAGCCGATCCGCATCACATACCCGCCGGGCAGAGAGGTTTCCGAGGACGTGCGGCCCTCTTCGATCAGCCGGTCCATCGCCGCGATGTGCACGGCCGCGATATCCTGCGTCAGACCGATGCGTTCGAACGCAAGCCGCAGCACCCGGTGCCGGATGGGCAGCGGGGCGGCAAGGACCGTATTCAGATCCATGTTCACCCGGTCAAACGGCGCGCCGGCCGTCTTTGACTCCGGTGTGCCCGCCGGCGGCAGCGGGATCTCTCCGGCTGCGGTCTGCGCATCGAAGAACCGCTCTTCCGCCAGCGTCTTCAGATAGGCGCTGTCCTCGCGGGCGTTCGCCGCGGCGCGCGTGAGCGCCTCGGTGATGTTCGGATTGAAGGCGTCCGCCAGATACGGCAGCAATTCGTTGCGGATCCGGTTGCGGACATAGGTGTTCTCTTCGTTGGTGCGGTCGCGCCGGGGCGCAAGGCCGCGGGCAGACAGATAGGCTTCGATATCCGCCCGGTCCGTATCGAGCAGCGGGCGGATGACAGCGAAGCCCTCCTCCCCTGTCCGTACGTAGTCCATCCCGGCCAGGCCGTCGGTACCGGTCCCGCGGAGCAGGCGCTGGAGAACGGTCTCCGCCTGATCGTTGCGGTTCTGGGCGACGGCGATCCGGACCCGCCGGGGCGCCGCCCCTTGCACAGCAAGGGCGGCTGCGCGTCTGTCAAAGGCTCCGTAGCGCAGCCGGCGGCCCGCTTCTTCCTCCGTCAGGCCCAGGGAGCGGGCCGCGGCGGCGCAGTCCGCCGCGCACACGCTTAAGTCCACACCGCGTTCTTTGCAGACCGTTTCCACGAACCGCTGGTCCTCCTCCGCTTCACCTGGCCTGAGGCCGTGGTTGACATGGATACAGGCAAGCGTAAATCCCAGTTCTTCCCGCAGATCACAGAGCACGTCAAAAAGACACAGCGAATCCGGCCCTCCCGAAAACCCCAGGAGCACCTGGTCGCCAGCCTCGATCAGCCCGTATGTCCGGATGACACGGCGCACTTGTTCGCGCACCATGCCGGTCACTGCCGTTGGTTCCTTCTCTTTCATGTCTTCTTTCTTATTCGGTGATATCGAAAAACCGCATGGCGTTCAGACAGGTCTGTTCCGCCACTTCCTCGAGCGGCAGCCCTTTGAGCAGCGCCAGGCGCCGTGCCGTATGCACCACGTAGGAAGAACGGTTCGGTCTGCCGCGCATCGGTTCCGGCGAAAGGAACGGACTGTCTGTTTCCACCAGCAGGAAGGCGAGCGGGATGTTCTCCGCGACTTCCACCGTCTTGCGCGCGTTCTTATACGTGACCGGTCCTGCCAGGGACAGCGTCGCGCCGAGCCGCACGTACTGCTCGCCGAGTTCGCGGCTGCCGGAGTAGCAGTGCAGGAGCACGCGCGCATCCGCTGCCGCGCTCTCCCACCCTTCCGGAACGGGCCGCGCCGGGAACCAGCTCTTTCTCTCTGCGCTGAAGGCACCTTCTTCTTTCAGGATCTCCATCGTCTCGCCGTCCGCTTCACGCGAATGGATGACGATGGGCATTTTAAGGTCGTTGGCCATGCGGATCTGCCGCCGGAAACAATCCCGCTGCTCATCGCGCGGCGACAGGTCGTAGTGGTAATCCAGCCCGATCTCGCCGATGGCGCGGATGCCCGGTTTCTTCGCCATCCCGCGGATGAGCGATTCTTCGGCGGGGCCGAAGTCCTTCGCATCGTGCGGATGGAACCCCACGGCCCCGAAGCACCACGGATATGCCGCCGCATGCTCGCACGCGAGCACCGACGACGCCATGTCGCAGCCGATATCCATCACATAGCAAAGAGCAGGATCCTGTTCGATCTCCAGGATCCTGTTCCTACGTTCCTCTTCATCAAATCCGTCGTGGTTGATATGACTATGGCTGTCAAAAAGCCGCATTGCGGTTTCCTTTCTGTGACAGACGGCCGCACTCCGAAGAGCGCGGCACGTCTTTGCATTCTTTACAGTACGGGGTTGCCGTCTTCGGCAACGGTGGTGATGTATTCGTATCTCGCTTTGCCGTCGACCACATTGTCTGCGAAGAGGATCATGCCCTTCGACTCGACGCCGCGGAGTTTTCTCGGTGCGAGGTTCGCCACGACGACGACCTTCTTGCCGACGAGGTCCTCCGGCTTGTAGTACTTCGCGACGCCGCTGACGATCTGGCGCTTCTCAGTGCCCATCTTCACCTGGAAGATGAGCAGCTTATCCGCGTCCGGATGCTTCTCGCAGGACAGGATGGTCGCCACACGCAGATCGAGCTTCTCAAAATCGTCATAGACGATCTCCGGCTTGAGTTCGAGCGGGATGTTGGGCTCTTCGGCCGGCTTGTTGAGCGCTTCGAGTTCCTCGAGTTCCTTGTCGATATCGAGACGCGGGAAGATCGCTTCGCCTTTCTTGACCTGCTCTCCCTTCATCATGCCGAACACCTTCGCGTCTTCCCATTCGGGTTCCGCGTACCAGAGACCCATCTGCTTGCGGATCTTCTGTGCAGTCGCCGGCATGAACGGGCTGATCAGTACCGAGATGATGCGGATCGACTCGGCCAGATTGTGCAGGACCGTATCAAGACGCGGTTTGCTCGCTTCTTCCTTCGCGAGGAGCCACGGCGTGGTCTCGTCGATGTACTTGTTGGCCCGGCGCACCAGCACCCAGATCTCCTCGAGCGCCATGTTGAACTTGAACTCGTCCATCTCGGCCTCGACCTTGGCGGCCGCGCCGACTGCGATCGCCTTGAGTTCATCGTCGACCGGTTCTTCCGGACCGGCATCCGGAACGATGCTGCCGTTGTATTTTTCGATCATCGCGACCGTCCGGCTCACGAGGTTGCCGAGGTCGTTCGCAAGGTCGTAGTTCAGTCTCTTGAGCAACACTTCGTTGGTGAAGACGCCGTCCTGCCCGAACGTGTACTCGCGGAGCAGGAAGTACTTCAACGCATCGACGCCGTAGCGGTCGATCAGGACGACCGGATCCACGACATTGCCCTTCGACTTGCTCATCTTGCCGCCGTCGATCAGCAGCCACCCGTGGCCCAGGACCTGCTTCGGGATCGGCTCATCGATGCTCATGAGCATCGCCGGCCAGATGATGCTGTGGAACCGCACGATCTCTTTGCCCACCAGGTTGATGCCCGGCCAGTACTTCTTGTAGAGTTCCGGCTCGTCCGGATACCCGAGCGCTGTGATATAGTTGCTGAGCGCATCGAGCCAGACGTAGATGACGTGCTTTTCGTCGATCGGCACCGGAATGCCCCAGTCAAAGCTGGTGCGGGAGATGCACAGATCTTCGAGCCCCTGCTCGATGAACGCGATCATCTCATTGCGACGGGATTCCGGTTCCAGGAAGGACGGGTTCTCCTTGAAGTTCGCAAGAAGTCTGTCCGCGTATTTGCTGATCTGGAAGAAGTAGGCTTCCTCCTTGGCTTTCTCGACCGGTCTGCCGCAGTCCGGGCATTTGCCGTCGACCAGCTGGCTCTCCGTCCAGAACGACTCGCAGGGCGTACAATAAAGGCCTTCGTACTCGCCTTTATAGATGTCGCCCTTCTTGTACATCTTCATGAAGATCTCCTGTACGCGCTTCACGTGCCGCTCCTCGGTGGTGCGGATAAAGTCGTCGTACGAGATCTCCATGGTCGCCCACAGATCCTTGATGCCCGCGACGACCTTGTCGACGTATTCCTGCGGGGTAACGCCGGCTTCCTGCGCCTTGAGCTGGATCTTCTGACCATGTTCGTCCGTGCCGGTCAGGAATCGCACATCATACCCCGTCGCCCGTTTGAATCTTGCCATCGCGTCCGCCATGACGGTGCAGTAGGTGTGGCCGATATGCAGATTGTCACTCGGATAATAAATCGGGGTGGTAATATAGTAAGTCCCTTTTGTTTCGCTCATTTCTCTTCTCCAATCTCCGCGGCCGGATGCCGCGGCTGCCTTTCTTTCTATTCCATTTCCCGCGGGCACGGTCATTCCGCCTCTTCCTTGCGCTTGTCACGCAGATCGACGTAAGCCAGGATCAGATCCACGATGCCTTCAATCGGCAGGTATCCGCTGTCGATGCAGAGGTGGTAGTTGACAGGCTCACCCCATCTGCGGCCGGTGTGATACCGGTAGTAGTTGGCTCTGGCCTTGTCCACGTCTGCCAGCGTCTTGCGGATGTTGTCATCCTGGATGCCGTACTCATTGACGGCGCGTTCGATCTTGGTGTCCTCTTCCGCGTACAGGAACACGTTGGTCGCGTCCTTGAAGTCGCGGAGGACATAGTCCGCGCAGCGGCCGATGATGACGCCGCCCTCACCGCTCTTGGCGATGTTGGTAATGTAATCGAACTGGGCCATAAAGAACCGCTCATTGATCGACAGGGTGTCCGGCCCGTATCCGGCCGTACCGAAGGCGTTCGTCAGGCTGTACAGAAAACTGTTCTTCGCCCGCATCTCATCCTCCGCCATCATTTCCGCCGAAAATCCGTTCTCCTTGGCGATGCTGTCCAGGATCTTCTTGTCGTAGTACGGCACATCCAGCCGCTTTGCCAGCGCAGCCCCGACCAGACGGCCGCCGCTGCCGAACTCTCTGCTGATCGTGATGATCTTCTTGCCCATTTGTTTCCTCCTTAGATCTTACCGACGATACCGATCTCGTTTCTGTAGTGCATGCCTTCGAACGCGATCTTCGCGATGTTATCGTAGGCTTTCATTCTCGCTTCATCATGCGTTTCCCCGAGGGTGGTCACGCCCAGGACGCGGCCGCCGCTGGTGACGATATTGCCGTCCTCATCGAACGCCGTGCCGGCATGGAAGACGACAACGCCTTCATCCATGTCGTCAAGCCCGCTGATGACCTTGCCCTTCTCGTAACTGCCGGGATACCCGCCGGACGCCGCTACGATGCAGACCGCCGGCTGCGGTTTCCACGCAAGATCGATCTCCGCCAGTCTGTCGTCACAGACCGCCTCGAACACATCCAGCAGATCTGTGTCCATACGCATCAGAACGGATTGTGTTTCGGGATCGCCGAACCGGTTGTTGAACTCGATGACCTTCGGACCATCCTTCGTGATCATCAGTCCTATGAACAGAACACCGCGGAAGTCCAGGCCGTCTGCCTGAAACCCTGCGAGAGTCGGTTCGAGGATCTCCTTTCTGATACGCTCGGTCAGCGCGTCATCAAAGACAAGCGACGGAGAATACGATCCCATCCCGCCGGTGTTCGGCCCGCGGTCGCCGTCCAGAACGCGCTTGTAGTCCTGCGCGGGCTCCATCGGCACGATCGTGTTCGTATCGACGAAGCACAGCATCGACGCTTCGACGCCGCGCAGGCACTCTTCCACGACAACTTTATCGCCGGCTTCGCCGAACACGTGATTGCCCATCATGTCTTCGATGGTCAGTCTCGCCTCGGTGGCGTCCTCCGCCAGGACGACGCCCTTGCCGGCTGCCAGACCGTCTGCCTTGATGACCATCGGCCATCCGTAGATGCCGATGTCATCGAGCAGAGGCTGCTTTTCGGTGTATTCTTTATACTGCGCCGTCGGGATGTCGTGCCGCGCCAGGAATGCTTTGGTAAACGCCTTGCTGGCCTCGAGCTGCGAGCACTTTTTGTTGGGGCCGAACGTCTTGACGCCGGCTTCCTCCAGCGCATCGACAATGCCCATCGCAAGGGGCACCTCCGGGCCGATGACCGCGAGATCGATGGCTTTTTCCTTCGCCAGCGCGACCATGCCGGGGATGTCTTCCGCCTTCACCGGAACGCAGACCGCATCTTTGCTGATGCCGGCGTTGCCGGGAGCGCAGTATAGTTCTTCCACGCGGGGGCTCTGTTTGAGTTTCCAGCAGATGGCGTGCTCACGGCCGCCGCTGCCAACGACTAATACTTTCATCGTTCATTCCTTTCTCTTGTGACGGAACAGCCTCTTTTTAGTGGTGGAACAGACGCATGCCGGTAAAGGCCATGACCATGCCGTACTTGTCCGCTGTTTCGATCACATTGTCGTCGCGGATGCTACCGCCGGGTTCTGCAATGTACTGGACGCCGCTCTTGCGCGCTCTTTCAACGTTGTCACCGAAGGGGAAGAACGCGTCGCTGCCGAGCGCCAGCCCGGTCTGGGTGGCGATCCATGCCTTCTTCTCTTCCGCGGTCAGCGGTTCGGGCTTGACCTTGAAGACACGCTGCCACTCCCCTTCGCGCAGGACGTCTTCCCACTCATCCGAGGTGTAGACGTCGATCGCGTTGTCGCGTTCCGGACGTCGGATGCCGTCTACCCACTGCAGGCCGAGGACTTTCGGATGCTGGCGCATGTACCAGTTGTCCGCCTTGCTGCCCGCCAGACGCGTGCAGTGGATGCGGCTCTGCTGGCCGGCGCCGACGCCGATGGCCTGGCCGTCCTTGACGTAGCAGACCGAATTGGACTGCGTATATTTCAGGGTGATGAGCGCGGTCAGAAGGTCAATCTTCGCGTTCTCGGGCAGATCTTTGTTTTCCGTCACGATGTTCTCGAGCTGGGAAGCGTCGAGTTTGTAGTTGTTGCGGCCCTGCTCGAAGGTGACGCCGTAGACGTCCTTGTATTCCTGTTCCGCCGGCACATAATCAACGTCGATCTGCACGACATTGTATCTGCCGCCGCGCTTCTGCTTGAGGATCTCCAGCGCTTCGTCCGTGTAGCCCGGCGCGATGACGCCGTCGGACACCTCGTACAGGAGGTATTTCGCGGTCGCCGCGTCGCACTCATCGCTGAGCGCCGCCCAGTCGCCGTAGGAGCACAGACGGTCGGAGCCTCTTGCGCGGATATACGCGCAGGCGATGTCCGAAAGTTCCGCGTCTTCGTCCACGAAGTAGATCTTCTTTTCAATGTCGGTCAGCGGGCGGCCTACCGCGGCGCCTGCCGGTGACACGTGTTTGAAGGATGCTGCTGCGGGCATACCGGTGGCTTCCTTCAGTTCCTTGACGAGCTGCCACGAATTGAGCGCATCGAGGAAGTTGATATAGCCGGGTTTGCCGTTCAGAACGGTGACCGGCAGTTCGCCCTCACGCATGAAGATGCGGGACGGTTTCTGATTGGGATTGCATCCGTATTTGAGTTCCAGTTCTTTCATCGGTCGATTCTCCTTTCAGATCCGGGTTTACTGATGTTTGTTGATGATCAGTTCTTCGGTCTGCCCGTCGTCGCCGATCGCCAGCCCGTAGATCGAAACTTTATTGTCTTCGTTCAGCGCCTGCCACACCGCTTCAGTGTATTCTTTGATGCCGCCGGCAATGCCGACCACGGTCGGTTCACCTTTGAAGGAGGGCAGCGGTGCGCCGTCACCCTGGTAGGTGTGGATCAGGTAGCCCGTTCCCGCCTTGGGATGATCGTACTCGTAGAAGTAGCGGCAGCAGCAGGCCGGGTCGCCGTCCGCGCTCTTCAGGATCGAAAGCGCGATGCTGCCGTCCTTGTGGACGATGCCGGAGATGCGGGGCGTGTAGTTGGGCTCGTCCGGTTCAAACTCTCTGGTCATGAGCGCATGGCGGAAACATTTGCCTGCTGCCAGCGCGTCGCGGATCGTATCTGTCTGGTCACCGTTGGTGACGACGAGTTCGCCCTCGTAAGCGCGGACCGGGTGATAGATGATCAGGCTCGGATCGACCATCTTGGAGGGGTCGAATGCCTCTGTGCGGATACCGTCTTCCGTCTTCGAGAAGATGCGGTTGCGGCTGTTCTCGCTGCGGCCCATGATGAAATAGACCACATAGGTGCTATTGCCTTCTTCGTTGCGGCCGATCAGGATGCCGCGTCCCGGGTAGCTGTTGCCGCCCAGCGCTTCTTGAATGCTCTGCATAGTTGTTTACTCCTTTCCGTCCCAGCAGTATGTGCACAGCTTGCAGGGGTCCACATCGATGGCCTTCAGAAGGTCAGGGAGTTCCTGGAACCGCAGGCTGTCAAAATTCAGTTTCTGTCTGATGAGTTCCACCATGTTTGCGTGCCGTTCAGTCGAAGGATCCGCGTACTCTTTGAGGATCTCCTTCGGGATCTCGACTTCTTCCCCGATGTCGGTCGGGTTGGCGCCGGCTTCTCCGCCGAGGCCTTCCAGCTCTCTGATGCAGCGGCGGGTGATCAATTCCATATCCGTGACGCTGCGGGAGAAGTTGAGGTATTTGCAGCCGTACATGATCGGCGGGCAGGCGCTCCGTACGTGGATCTCCTTGGCGCCGTTCTCGATCAGGTAGGCGACTGTCTCGGAAAGCTGTGTGCCGCGGACGATGGAGTCATCGATGAGGATGAACTTTCTGTCCTTGATGATCTGGAACACCGGCACGAGCTTCATCTTGGCGATGAGGTTGCGCGCGCGCTGGTGCTGCGGCATGAAGCTGCGGGGCCAGGTCGGGGTGTACTTGATCAGCGGACGGGCGTACGGTGTCTTGCTGCCGTTGGCATAGCCGAGCGCATGCGCAATGCCGCTGTCCGGCACGCCGGCGATGTAGTCGACATCCATATCCCCGTCCCGCTTGGCGAGGATGTAGCCGTTGCGGTTGCGCATCATCTCAACGTTCTTGCCTTCGTAGATCGACGTCGTATAGCCGAAGTAGGTCCACAGGAACGAGCAGACGCGCATCTCCTCGAACGGCGGTGCGACGGTCTTCTCGTCGCGGCTGGTCAGGAAAGCGATCTCCCCGGGACCAAGTTCCCGCTTGTATGTATATCCGATATTGATGAAAGCGAAGGACTCGCTGGCGGCACAGAAGGCATCGTGGCCTTTGCGGCCGATGATGAGCGGCGTTCTGCCGTAGCGGTCTCTGGCCGCATACATGCCTTCCGGCGTCAGGACCAGCATGGTGCAGGAACCTTCGATCTTTTCCTGCGCGAACCGGATCCCGCTGATCAGGTCCTCCTTAGAGGAGACGAGCGCTGCCACCAGTTCGGTGTTATTGATATGGTAGTGGCTCATCGACATGAACTGGCCGTGGCCGGTCCTGATGAGCTCCTCAACGAGCGCTTCCTTGTTGTTGATGCGCCCGACCGTGGTGATCGCGTAATCGCCGTGCTTGCTCTTTACGGTCAACGGCTGCGGATCGCCGTCGCTGATGGCGCCGATCCCGGCATTGCCCTTCATGGTCTCGATGTCTTCTTCAAACTTGCTGCGGAAGGGGATGTTCTCGATGTTGTGGATCTCTCTGTTAAAGCCGTCCTTCTCCAGAATGCACATGCCGCCGCGCTTCGTACCGAGGTGCGAATGGTAGTCCGTTCCGAAGAAGATGTCCATGACACAGTCGGTGTTGCTGACGACGCCGAAAATACCGCCCATTTAGTGCCTCGCTTTCTCGATCATCGCGATCGCTTCGGGAAGGATCCTATGCTCTACTTCGAGCACGCGTTCTCTGAGGGTCTGCGGATCATCGCCCGGCATGACCGGCACCTTCTCCTGCAGGATGATCTTGCCGGTGTCAATGCCCTCGTCGACGTAATGGACCGTCGCGCCGCTCTCCGTCTCGCCTGCCGCCAGGACCGCCTCGTGCACCTTGATGCCGTAGAAGTCCTTGCCGCCGAACTTGGGAAGAAGCGCCGGGTGGATGTTGATGATCCGGCCGGCGTATTTCTGCACGACCTTCGGAGGAAGGATCGACAGATAGCCCGCCAGCACGATCAGATCCGGATGCTCGCCGTCGAGGATCCGGAGGATCGCGTCAAATCTGTCACGCAGATCCGCATATTCGAATTTTGTGACCGCCGCGTAGGGGATCTCATGCTGCTTGGCTCTTTCCAGCGCATAGGCATTCGCGCTGGAGGAGATCACACCGACGATCTTGCTGTTCGGGATGGTCCCGTCCTCGACCGCGTCGATGATCGACTGCAGGTCGCTGCCGTTGCCCGATACTAATACACTGATCCTAAATAGTTCCATGGATGATCACCCTGTCGCTTTCCGACGTTACCGTCTTACCGATGATGCTTGCGTTTTCTCCCGCGCTGCGGAGCGCTTCCAGAACGCCGTCCGCGTCTTCTTCCGCGACGACCATCATCATGCCGACGCCCATGTTGAAGGTGGAGAACATTTCCTTGTCTTCGATGCCGCCGCACTTCTGGATGTAACGGAAGATCGGGAGGATCTCCCAGCTGCCGACCTCAAAGGAGGCCGCGATGCCTTCCGGAAGGATGCGGGGCACGTTCTCATAGAAGCCGCCGCCGGTCACGTGGACGATGCCCTTGACCTTGAACTTCGGCAGGACAGCCGCGCACGCGTCCGCGTAGATGCGGGTCGGGGTCAGGAGCGTTTCGCCCAGGGTCCCGCCCAGTTCTTCGACTTCCGTATCCACGGTGAGGCCCATCTTCTCGAAGAAAAGCTTTCTCACCAGAGAATAGCCATTGCTGTGGATCCCGCTGCTGGGGATGCCGATGATCACGTCGCCGGCCTGGATGTCGTCGCCGGTGATCATATTCTTACGGTCTACGACGCCGACCGAGAACCCGGCCATGTCGTATTCACCGTCGCCGTAGAAGCCCGGCATCTCCGCCGTCTCGCCGCCGATGAGCGCAGAGCGCCCCTGCCGGCAGCCTTCCGCCACACCACTGACGATGTCCGCGATCTTCTCCGCCGTGACTTTGCCGGTCGCGATGTAATCGAGGAAGAACAGCGGCGTCGCGCCCTGGCAGAGCACGTCGTTGACGCACATGGCCACGCAGTCGATGCCGACCGTATTGTGCTTGTCCATCAGGAACGCGATCTTGAGTTTGGTCCCGACACCGTCGGTGCCGCTGACGAGGACCGGCTCTTCCATCCCCTCCATCGGGAGTTTGTAGAGGCCGCCGAATCCGCCCAGACCGGTAAGAACATTCTCGTTCATGGTCTTCTTGACGTGGTCCTTCATGAGGGAGACGGCGCGCTCGCCTTCTTTGGTATCGACGCCGGCGTCTTTATAAGTCAGTTTTTCATCCATGGTTGATCTCCTTACTGATTCATCTCGGCGTCGATCGCCAAAATATCCTGTTCCATCTTCTCTTTATAGGCCTTGAAAGCGGTGCGCAGTTCCGGGTACTTGACGCTCAGGATCTGCACCGCCAGCAGCGCGGCGTTCTCCGCCCCGCCGATGGCAACGGTCGCGACCGGGATGCCTTTGGGCATCTGCACAACGGACAGGAGCGAATCCATGCCGCCCAGATCGCTGGTCTTCATGGGGATGCCGATGACCGGCAGCGGGGTGTTGCCGGCGATGACGCCCGCCAGGTGCGCCGCCTTGCCTGCCGCCGCGATGATGACCTCTACGCCGCGGTCCTCCGCCGTGCGGGCGAATTCCTCCGCCTGCCGGGGCGTGCGGTGCGCGGACAGAACGCGCAATTCATACTCGACACCGAACTCCTTGAGAATACCTTCGGCTTTCTCAACGACCGGATAATCGGATTTGCTGCCCATGATGATGGCTGCTTTCATGTGTGCCTCCTTTATTTGAAATACGCGACGCCGCTCTCGAAGAGCTTCATGTCCTTCACGCCGTCCACGTTCTGATAGACGTATTCGCCGATGCGCTCGCTGTGGCCCATCTTGCCGAAGACTCTGCCGTCCGGACTGGTGATGCCTTCGACCGCCATGACCGAATGGTTGGGGTTGAAAGCGATATCCATCGCCGGGTTGCCGGCAAGGTCGACGTACTGGGTCGCGACCTGTCCGCCGGCGAGCAGCTGCTGCAGGAGTTCATCGCTGCAGATGAATCTGCCTTCGCCGTGGGAGATCGGGATGGTGTAGACCGCATCCTCCTCCGTACCGGCGAGCCAGGGGCTCAGTTTGCTGGCGACTCTGGTGCGCACGAGCTGCGACTGGTGACGGCCGATCTTGTTGTAGGTCAGCGTCGGGCTGTTCTCATCCACATCGCAGATCCTGCCGTACGGCACGAGGCCGAGCTTGATCAGCGCCTGGAAGCCGTTGCAGATGCCGAGCATCAGGCCGTCTCTGTTCTCGAGCAGGTCGGTGACCGCCTCTTTGATCTGCGGGTTGCGGAAGATCGCTGTGATGAACTTCGCGCTGCCGTCCGGTTCGTCGCCGCCGGAGAACCCGCCGGGGATCATGATGATCTGGCTCTGCTTGATCTTCTCCGCAAGGCTGTGGATCGATTCGTTGAGGATCGCCTGGTCCATGTTGCGGATGAGGCAGATCTCCGCCTCCGCGCCGGCTCTCTCGAAGGCACGCTTGCTGTCCATCTCGCAGTTGGTGCCGGGGAAGGCCGGAATGATGACCTTCGGCTTCGCGACCTTGATCGCCGGACCTTCTAAGACCGGCGCCTTGCCGGGTGCTTTCTCCGCCGCCGGCTCGACGATGCCCTCGGCATCCGCCGTGCGGACCGGGAAGACGCTCTCGAGCGGCTTTTCCCACTGCTCGCGGACCCAGTCGATGTTGAGGGTCTGCTTGTCGCCTTCGCAGTTGAGGCGAATCTCGCCGTCTGCGTTCGTGCGGCCGACCATCACGTAATGGATGTCGCCGAAGAGTGCGGTGAGGTCTTCGCCAGCGCCGATCTCCAGGAGCAGGCCGCCGTAACCGCGGCTCTTCAGATCTGCCTGCGAGATATCGCCGATGCTGCAGCCGATGCCGTTGCCGACCGCCATCTTGACCGCCGCCATGAACACGCCGCCGTAACCGACCGCTGCCGCCGCGAGGATCTTCTTCGCCGCCGCCAGTTCACGCACCTTGGCCATCGCCGCGCGGTACGCTGGGAAGTCGGGCATGCCCGCTGCATCTTTTTCGCACTTGATATAGACCAGCTTGCTGTTTTCTTTCTTGAACTCGGTCGAGATGACTTCGTCCGCGCGGATCGTCGTCACCGCGAAGGACAGGAGCGCCGGTGGGACATTGATATCCATGAAGGTGCCGGACATGCTGTCCTTGCCGCCGATCGCCGGGATCTCGAGTTCTTTCTGGGCCTTGAGGCCGCCGAGCAGGGCTGCCATGGGCTTGCCCCAGGACTGGCGGTCTGTCAGTTTTTCAAAGTATTCCTGGAAGGTCAGGCGGATGGTGGAAATGTCCCCGCCGAGCGCCGCGATCTTCGTGACGCTGTCCAGAACGCTGTACAGCGCGCCGTGGAACGGGCTCGACTTCGCCATCTTCGGGTCGTAGCCGTAGGCCATGAGGGACGCGGTGGTCGTCTCGCCTTCGGTCACCGGCAGTTTGGCAGCCATGCCCATCGCCGGGGACAGCTGGTACTTGCCGCCCAGCGGCATCAGCACAGAGGCTGCGCCGATGGTGCTGTCAAAGCGCTCGATCAGGCCCTTCTTGCTGCAGCAGTTGAGATCGGACAGATACTCTGCCGGATCCGGGTAATCGATCAGCAGGTTTTTCGCGGTCTTCTTCTCCGCCGCGACCGTAACATCCGTGCGCTGGGTCGCGCCGTTGGTGTCGAGGAACGCGCGGGACAGGTCGAGGATCGTCTTGCCGCGCCAGCTCATGCGGACACGGCCGGTATCGGTGACCGCCGCGACCTCGGTCGCTTCCAGGTTCTCTTCGTTGGCGTATTTGATAAAGGTCTCAACGTTTTCTTTCTCGACGACGACCGCCATGCGTTCCTGCGACTCGGAGACCGCCAGTTCGGTGCCGTTGAGGCCTTCGTATTTCTTCGGGACGAGATCCAGATCGATGTCCAGCCCTTCCGCCAGTTCGCCGATCGCGACGCTGACGCCGCCCGCGCCGAAATCGTTGCAGCGCTTGATCATGACCGCCGCTTCTTTTCTGCGGAACAGTCTCTGCAGGTTGCGCTCAACAGGCGGGTTGCCCTTCTGGACTTCCGCGCCGCACTCGTCGATGGACTCGAGGGTGTGCTCCTTGGAGGAACCGGTGGCGCCGCCGACGCCGTCGCGTCCGGTCCGGCCGCCGA
>JAWRJC010000085.1:0-4031 GCA_040307715.1 Clostridiales bacterium
GTGCCAAGGGCACTCTTTTTTCTTTGGATGACAACAGAGGGAATCGAACCCGCAAGGGGAGGCGCAGGACGGCAGGCTTGCGCAGCAGGACTGCGTAATTCCCTTCGCCTGCCCGGGATGATATAATGAGCAAAAGGTGTGATTTGTTGAAAAGGCAGCAGGCATTTAAAAGATGGAAAAGAGGGTGAAAAGACCGGTCATCATACTCATTGTTCTTATGGCAATAGCAATGGTGGTTTTTTTATCCGTTTTTCTGCTGGTAAAAGCGAAGGTGATCTTCATCAATAAATGGTTCGTCGATGAAGCGAACAGCATCATCGGCGTCGATGTCTCCGCCTATCAGGCGGATATCGACATGACTGCTTTGAAAGAACAGAATATCGAGTTCATCTATATCAAAGCAACCGAGGGAAGCAGCCATCAGGATGAGCGGTTTGCGGAAAACTGGGAAAACGCGAAAGAGGCGGGGCTGCCATCGGGTGCCTATCATTTCTTCTCTTACGATAGTGAAGGAAAAACACAGGCGGAGAACTTTATCAATACGGTCGGACCGGACCTGGAAGGCAGACTGTTGCCGGTGGTCGATGTGGAATACTATGGGGATAAAGAGGAGAACCCGCCTGCCAGAGAAGATGTCATCAGAGAATTGACAATCTACCTGGAAGCGATCGAACAGGCATACGGCGTCAAACCACTGATCTATACCAGGGCGGATATTTACAAGGATTATCTGAAAGGCGAATTTGACGAGTATAAGAAATGGATATCCAGTTTATACACACCGTTGAGCTGGAACTATAAGGATGACTGGTATATCTGGCAGTACCTGAACAGAGGAGAACTGGAAGGGTATTCAGGCGGTGAGCAGTATATTGACCTGAATGTTTTCAATGATGATAAGGACCTGGAAGATTTGATTATTAAATATTAAGACGGAGATGAGATGAACCGCAGGATCGTAAGAACGGATGACTATCTGCCGCTCGCGGACCTGTTCCGTGCCAGCGGTTTGGAAACAGAGGACACCCCTGCAGAGGGAACGTTCGCCATGTGGCGCTGTGAGGATGAAACAGGACAGCTGCTCGGCGCGGCGACGCTGAAGGTTTTGAACGGCTGCTGCGTACTGGATAATCTGGCTGTCGAGGAATCGCTGCGGTACGGCGGCATCGGCGTGCAGCTGATGGAAACCGTTATCGAAGAAGCAAGAGCAAGAGGCGCAGAGGAGATCTGGGGCTGTGCGAAAGTGCCGGAATACTATCTGGAGAAAGGCTGGGAAAAGGTGGCGCCGGAGGACAGTCCGGCGATCTCCCACTGCCAGACCTGCGGACAGTATCAGGTCAGCTGTTTTCCCTGCATCATTAAAAAGCATCTATGATCAAGAAGGAGGAAGTGTGAATGAAAGTGAGAACCATTGCCGGCAAAGGCGGGGAAAAGTACGTTCCCTATGAAGAGCGGACAGGCAACGAGTCGATCGTCTATTTCACAAGGGACCTGTCCCCGGCAGGCCTGCGGAAGATCTATGAGAAGGTCAACGCGGCGATGACAGGAAAGATCGCCGTCAAACTCCATACAGGGGAGCAGCACGGCCCGAACATCATTCCCGCCGCATGGGTCAAAGAACTGATGGCGTCTGAAGAGGAACTTAAGGATGCTGTGATTGTGGAGACCAATACGTTTTACGACGGGGACAGATATACGACGGAACAGCACCGGGAGACGCTTAAGATAAATGGCTGGGATTTCTGTCCCGTGGATATCATGGATGAAGAGGGGACGGTGCTGCTGCCGATCAAAGGCGGCAAGTGGATGCAGGAAATGTCCCACGGCTCGCACATGACAGACTATGATTCGCTGCTCACGCTGACGCATTTCAAGGGTCATGCGATGGGCGGCTTCGGCGGTTCCAATAAGAACATCGGCATCGGCTGCGCGGACGGCCGGATCGGCAAGAAGTGGATTCACCAGCGGGAAGGTTCGGACGATATGTGGTCGATCGCGGAAGAAGAACTGATGGAGCGCATCACCGAATCGACTAAAGCGACGATCGATTTCTTCGGCAAGAAAGTCACGTACATCAATGTCATGCGCAACATGTCGGTTTCCTGCGACTGCGAAGGTGTGAACGCGGAGCCTGTCGTGACGCCGGATGTCGGCATCCTCGCCTCGACGGATATTCTTGCTGTCGATCAGGCATGCGTCGATCTGATCTACGCGATGACGGAAGAGGAGCAGAAAGCCATGCTCGAGCGGATCGAGACAAGACACGGGCACAGACAGCTCTCCTATATGAAAGAACTCGGCATGGGGAACGACAAGTACATCCTGATCGACCTCGACAACGGAGAATGCCGGATCAGTCAGAAGACAGCTGTGGAAGGATTGAAGCCGTTTGTACAGAAATAAACTGATACACGGGAGGATTGAAAGAGATGGCAAGGGAAGAAGTCAGAGACTTTTACGGGAGGATCCTCGGCTATCTGGAAGACGACGGGGAGGAGATCATCGCCAGAGATTTCTGTCTCAGGATCCTGGGCAGGTACAATAAACGCACTGACACCACCAGTGACTTTATCGGGCGGATCATCTGCAGAGGCAACGGCCTTACGGGACTGATCATGCAGGCGCAGGACGACAACAAGTAGCCGGGGAACAGGTGCATGCCATGACACTGGAAGAAGCGAAGGAGTTTTATTTCCAATACAACGGGTATTCCTTTCATATGGATAGAGAGGAACCTGCGAAATACAGCCGTTTCAGAATGCTCCATATCGGAGAGGACACGCTGAGAGAATGGGATGAGGAATTGCTTGAGGGGCTGTTTGAGCGATTCCGGTCCGATCCTGCCCGCGCGTGGGTATACCATGGAGACATCCTGAAGATCATCGGCCGCGGCCGCTGTGATACGGACCGTTATCTGAACAGGCTGCTCGATGCAATGGAACAGATGAAGCATCCGGACCTGTCCACGGTGACGCTGATCGTAGAAACAATGGCCGGGCGAACAGAATCCATGAAAGACGGAGGCGTGTATATCATATGCGGGCACCCCGGCCTGGCGGAATGGATGAACCGCATCACCGAACGCCTGATCGCCGTCTGTACGGCAGAACATGGTACGGAAGAGCGGTTTGATGAGGCTGTGCGCCGGTACAGACGTGCGTATGAGAAATGGAAAGCATAAGCGGGGGAAGGTTCTTTAAGTTGTTTGATGCGGTAAGCGGAAGAAAGCACGGCATTCTACAAAGACGATGATGGGGCATATCATTCGTATCTCTATAAAGTCGAGGAAGAACCGGTCGATAACTATGAAGAGGTGGGGAGTGAACACAAAGATCCTGTGGTCATTATGGAACCCACAGCCGGCGAGTGGGACCGTGTTGAACCGAACAATAAACTGACGCATGATCTTACAACGAGCGGGTATCCAAAATCCTTCGTCGATGTGAGGTCGCAGAACAATCAGATCATCTGGACACCTGAAAAACTCAGCCCGCTGGAGCAGGAGGTCCTGTTGGAGTTCTGCAAGACGCATGCGGCTTACTCAAATCCCAAGTCTGTCATTTTTATCAGTGGATTCGGGAAGTACCAGCCCACTGATCACACCGCGATCACATTCACTGAAACAGAAGTCCAATTTGAAGCACACTCAAATTGGAGCATGTATGCGGTCGGCAGTTATACACGAAGCACTCCTGAGGAGTATGCGGCGAGCATCACCAATAAAGAAACTCCTATGACGATCGAAGTCAAAAAGGTGTGGCAGGATGAAGATGATCAGGACGGCTGCCGCCCCGATTCCGTTGACGTGACCCTGCTTGCCGATGGAGAAGAAGTTGGCACAAAGACGCTGAACTTAGCAAACGGCTGGAGCGATAAATGGGAAGGCCTGGCAAGGACCAAAGACGGAAAGGCGATCGTCTATACGCTCAAAGAGGTGGTGACGGATGTGATCACCGGCAAGGACGGTCCCGGGACGTACAAGAGCGAAGTCTCCGGATCGGCTGCCGACGGATTTGTTGTGACGAACACCC
>JAWRJC010000086.1:0-17727 GCA_040307715.1 Clostridiales bacterium
GCACCGGCACACCGGTCCCGGATGGCATCACCGCCAGGGAAGCGTTCCTGGCGGCGGAGATGCTCGCGGAGTCAGGCAAACTCATCAGCATGGATCTCGTTGAAGTCAACCCGATCCTCGACGAGCGTAACAAGACCGCCATCCTCGGCGCCAAACTGATCCGCGCGGCGCTTGGGGAGAGCGTGTACTGATCATAACGGAATCAATAGAAAGAGGCTGTCTCATAAGAGGCAGCCTCTTTCCAAAATCCATTACCTTGCAGGCATTTTCGATCCGTCTGCGGGATCATGCGATTCGCCGGGAATCGCTTATTTGCCGAAGTATCTCTCGAGCAGGCCCTTGAATGCCTTGCCGTGTCTGGCTTCGTCTCTTGCCATCTCATGGATGGTATCATCAAGTAACGTTGGGCTAAGCATTGGAATTACAGTAATTCTGTAAGATCTCAGTCACAACTCACATACAAAATAGCATTAGATTCCTAAAAGTTGAAGTGTGATAGTCACAACTCAGTAACAACTTTTAGGAGGTTTTTTATGTCATTAGGAAAAGGTGTTTACCAACTTAAGGATGGCCATTGGGGATAATCAGCTTACAGATATCCTGATCAACAGAAACGAAATGGTATATGGCGGTTTCTCGATTGGGGGAGCGAAAACAGGATCGAGCAATGGCTCAGCACCAAAGAGAACATCAAGCAGTAGAAAGTATGTGTGCCCTTGCTGTGGGATGTCAGTAAGAGCAACAAGAGTAGTAAGAATTAAATGCATCGATTGCGATGAAGAGATGATTGAAAGTTAAGTTTCAAAAGTGAGAGCGCGCCTCATCTGAAAAGGTGAGGCGCAGAAAGGGGAAGACATGAAGAACTTATATAGAGTTTCTCAGGAATCCAAAGACGCGACACCTCTTCATCCGTTAAACCTTTACTACGATTATCAGACGGATGAGGTGTTAACAGATAGCCTTTTATCTGAGTGCAACCATATAAAGATCATGAAGTGTACCGAATTGATAAGGGAGTGCTCAGAGCAGGAGATAGAAGCTTGTGTGTGGCGAGCACTATGGATGTAACCAAAACTCTTAAGTTATGACACCCTCTTCACGGCAACGAAAAATCAAGGGTAGAGCGGTGTCATAACTTAGTGTCAAAAGAAAGGTGAAGAAATGATATACGGATATGCGCGAGTCTCAACTCTGACACAAAGCAGAGACGGTAATAGCTTAGAAGATCAGGTGCAAGCTCTTACGGAGTATGGCTGCCAAGAGATTGTCACAGAAGCTTTTAGCGGCAAGACAATGGAAAGGCCTAAGTTCCAGGATTTGCTTTGCCGTCTTGAAGAGGGAGATACTTTAGTAGTCTCAAAGTTGGACCGTTTCGCAAGGACCACAATAGAGGGAGTGCAGACAGTACAGGACTTGTTTAACAAAGGTATCAAAGTGCACATTCTCAATATGGGACTTGTAGAAGATACGAACATTGGCAGATTGATACTTACAATAATGCTAGCGTTTGCTGAATATGAAAGAGGGATGATAGTAGAGCGAACTCAAACAGGAAAGGCTATAGCTAAGCAAGATCCAAATTACAGAGAAGGAAGACCAAAGAAATATACAAAAATTCAAGTTGATCATGCGCTGTCACTTCTTGAAGAGGGTTATTCCTATAAACAAGTGGAAGCGATTTGTGGCATTAGTAAAAGCACACTCATCAGGGCAAGGAAAGGAGAAAAGAAGAATGGCTGAATCGAAAAAAGAGATTCTCAGCGAGGTTATGGAAAAGTTGGACACTGTGGGTATTGATGACCTGAGCGAGCTTAACGGAATAGTAATCAAATCAGCATATCTTAAAGGGCTAGTTGATGGAAAAAAGGAAGCAATAGCAGAGAAAAATTGGTGCGAGGATTGCATCTCATTTGACTACGGTAAGCATTGGTGTAGCAAGTGGAATGGTAAAACAATTGCTGATGGAACGTGTCATAATTGGGACGGCGCGAAATGCAATGGATAGTGTTACAAAAAGAGCGGTTATGGACCGCTCTTTTAATTTGCGCGTTTTGAAAATGTAGTTTCAATTATTATTTTATACTACCAATCAATGTCCTCGTTCCAGGTATAAGAATCCTTATCTAACTTATCGCTGTGTTCATCTTCAAAATCATCGGTAAACCCATCGCCATCTGAATCAGGAGAACCGCAAGATACTAATGCAAAGCCTCCAAAGGATAGCATCAGTAATACCAGTAATATGCTAAGGATTCTCTTCATCGTCTCCACCTCCAATAATTCTAAATAATAAGTAGTATATAATGCCGCCTAGTATATAAGCGAGACAATCAAAGTAGTCGAAAGTGCTTCCTCTGTTAATCCATACAAAAATGATTTCCCATATGAAACAGCTTAGTAGCGAGAGGAGCAATAGCGTCTCGAAACGATAGATTCCATTTCTCTTTAGAATTGCTAAAAAGCCGTTGGCGAGTGACAAGTTCAATATTACGCATAGAAGGTCAGTAAAGTTGTAGTTCCAAAAGTAGGCCAAGGCACTCTCGTTCGCGCCATAACACTTAGTGAATCTATTGATCACATATAGCGTTATGCATATAAAAGACAAAAGGTAGTTCTTCTTATAAGCCAAGTACGAATACCGCTACAACCAAGGCGACGGCAAAAAATAAGAATGTAAGTACTCCTACACACCCGCCCTCACTATATGCGCTACCTATTTCACCAGTAAAAGAAACAATGGAATAGATGAAGAATATGACTACTATTACCCCTACAATAAACCCCATTTTAAATTGCCCATTTCTAAAGAAGTGTCGGTATTATCTTTCTAACATTATATGGTTATGAAATGACTTGTGTCAATCGCATAACGCTACTATCACAAGGTTTATTCGGTGTCATATCTCACATATTATTAAAATATCCCATGAAACTATATGAGGTGTGATATGAAAGTCGAATACAAAGAATTGTATGAGAAATTCGGCCTTAACATTGTGTATTACAGAAAACGTAAGAAACTAACCCAACTTCAGCTTGCTGAGTTGGTTGATGTGGATCGTAGCCATATTAGTGCGCTTGAACTTGGGAAAGTGGGTGTTTCCTTGGATGTAATATTCAAATTATGCGAGGTGTTAGACATCACTCCTAAAGAACTATTCGACTTCAGATAAGGGCCCAAGGCCCTTTTTGTTATGGTAGAATTGTTTCAGGAGGAAGAACTATGCCAAAAGGTAGAGCAGCAAATCAGGCAGTCAAGTTGATGATCATAAGGGACTACCTTTATTCTCATTCAAACGAAGATCATATGGTGACTTCGAAGGAACTCATTGCTCATCTTGCATCAAAAGGAATTCGCGCAGATCGCAAGACAATCTTTTCAGATATCGATCGTTTGGAATTCGATTATGGAATGGAGATTGTCAGAGGGCGAGGATACCGAGTTGCGCATCCCAAGTTTGAGCCCAACGAACTCCGTCTCATGATTGACAGCGTGCAGTCTGCCAAGTTTATTACTGAAAGTGAAGTTTCAACAATTACCAGTAAGATTAAAGACTTAGCAGATGTATATACAAAGCCGACTTTAGACCGCAAGTCTTATGTAAGTGAACGTATTCAGGATATGAAGGAGAGTGTGGTTGCATATACGGATATCATCCATGCAGCAATCTCTTCCGATTCCCAAGTCTCATTTAAGTATGCACATTACTATCCTTCTTTTGACGATAATAGAAAGCGTTACTCCAGGAACGGCGAACCATATGTAGTAAGTCCGTTTGCGCTCTACTGGAATAATGGTAACTACTATTTATATGCATACCTTACTGAAGAGAAAGGATTCCGTTTCTTTAGAATTGATAGGATGGAGTCGATCAGGCTTCTGACTAGGAAAAGGGATGGGCGCGAAGAGTTCTCTTCTGAAGCACTTCAGAGACAGCGCAAGGCCAAAGTTTTTGACATGTATAAGGGTGAAGTCGCAAAGGTGAGACTGCGCGGTGTGAATACAATTGCTGATGCAGTTATTGATGCCTTTGGGCGCAATGTGATGTTAATGCCTGATGATAAGGATCACTTTGTTGTGACTGTTGATGTAGAGGTTAGCCCAACCTTCTTTGCATGGCTCACGAACTTTGGGAAAAGGATTGAGATAGTAGGGCCGCCAGAGATTAGGGAAGAGATGAGGGAGTTTGTAGGAAGAATCTCAGACTTATATAATAGGTAGGAAGAAAAGGCGACCTTTATGGCCGCCTTTAGTATAATGGGTTTTGTTTTATGCGGATTTGTGAGCCTCCTATCGGACTTCTACAGTATACGTTTTTCCGCCAATTTTCATATTCAAAACAATAGATTCTGAGGAGCTTTCAACCTCTTCAGGAACCATGAATAAACAATGAATATACCCTGTAGTTAATGGATCAACACCATACATTCCATCCCTAAAATCGCTTCTGTCTTCTATTTCTATTATAGATTGGCTATTGTATTGGTATTTGTCAGCGTATTTTAAAACTCCTGATGCAGCATAATCTGCTGCCGTATTATAAGATGCAAGGTTTTTATAAGTAATACAGACATCTACAATGACTTGGCCTTCATTGGCAGAATAATAAGTGTACCACCCTGTGGTATCAGGTGGTTCGACAACTCTCGTAATATCTATAGAGTCAATTGAGAATTCTGCAACATCATCAATGGTAACAGTTTCCCCAATTTCTATTGTAGATTCTGAAGGTTCATCTTTCATTTCCTGTTCGTTGGCTTCTAATGCGCTTGCACATCCCCCTACTACCGCAGAGCAAAACGGACCTTCTTCTAAATCAGCCGTAGTCGATGGATTATTTGAGGCCGAATTCATATCACTCACACTTCCGCACGCACCTAAAGAGAGGGCTAATAGCAAGACGAGGAGTAATGCAAATCGTCTATGTTTCATATGTGAACCTCCTTCTGTTTTGACATCTGCTATATAGCAACTACAAATGTATAGTTACTATAACACTATTAAATTATAATATATTCTAATGATTTTGACCATATTACAATTCAATTAGATTTGCGGTTGGAGGAATTGGATATGGCGAATGTGATAAGAATTAAAAAGAAAACAGAAAAAAAGGGTGACGATGGATACAAAGTGGTTTCTGTACGAATGCGTGAAGAGTTGGTGGACAGATTAGATTTGCTTTCAGCAGAAACAAACCGCTCGAGAAACGAATTAATTAATATGCTACTTGAAGCCGCTATAGATATTGTCAGAGTGGATGAGTGACATTAACAGACAGGCATTACATCGCGTATAAGAGGTACTATTAAGAAGCAGAGATATAAAACAACGTCTAATGACGTTGTTTTTTTAATCAAAGATGATCAAAAGATGTTAAAAGTCTTTAGTAGGTTGTGCCAATGATGATACTATGTAGTCACAACTTTTAGGAATCCCAACTTTATTGGTGTGTTGGCTTGTGATTTGCGATTAGTCCCAACTCATTCCCAACTATGGATAAAAAGAAGAAGGTCATCCCAAAGGACAACCTTCCTCAAATCCATTACCGTTAAGCGATGAATCGCTTAATATCAGCTTTGTTTATTTGCCGAAGTATCTCTCGAGCAGGCCCTTGAATGCCTTGCCGTGTCTTGCTTCGTCTCTTGCCATCTCATGAACGGTGTCATGGATCGCATCCAGGCCGAGCTCCTTCGCCTTCTTGGCGAGTTCGAATTTGCCTTCTGTTGCGCCGAACTCAGCGTCCACACGCATGCGGAGGTTTTCTTCTGTGCTGTCGGTCAGCACTTCGCCGAGCAGTTCAGCAAACTTCGCAGCATGTTCTGCTTCTTCCAGAGCAGCTCTTCTCCAGTATTCGCCGATTTCCGGATATCCTTCTCTGCAGGCAACGCGGCCCATCGCAAGGTACATACCGACTTCGGAGCATTCGCCTTCGAAGTTCTCTCTCAGACCCTGCAGGATCCATTCGTCAACGCCTTTGGCAACGCCGACAACGTGTTCCGCCGCCCAGTTCATTTCGCCTTCTTCGACCGCCTTGAATTTTTCAGCGGGTGCTTTGCAAATCGGGCACTGTGCCGGCGGCTGGTCGCCTTCGCAAGTATAACCGCAAATCGTGCAAGTCCATTTCATAATAGTTTCCTCCTTATATTAAACGTCGAGCAATAACGGATCAGTCTTTTTTTACGGCGCATTTTGTTCTTGCGGCCGTACAAAAAGTATACCACAGTATAAAATTCCGGCACTACCCCAAAACGTCAAAGATGAAAAGATTAGCGCGCGCTAACCGACAACTGCGGGGCGATGCCGCGGAATCGTATTTGCAGAAATGCCTAGTGCCTTTATATGCTTTACGAATCCTTGTGAACTGTGTATAATGAAACGGCGCGGGCAGCGTGGCAGTCTGCGCAGAAACCAGCAGATTTTCCCGCATCAGGGAACCTATATAAGGAGGAAAGATACATGGAAAACGAGATCAGAGACGCTTTGGAGCAGATCCGCCCGTTCCTGCAGAGAGACGGCGGGGATATCGAGTTCGTGGAGATGACAGAGGACAATGTCGTCAAAGTGCGCCTGCAGGGCCACTGTGTCGGCTGCCCGGCCAGTACCATGACCATCAAGGGCGTTGTTGAGCAGATCCTCAAGCAGAACTTCCCGGAAGTCGCTGCAGTCGAGCAGGTGATGGACTAGACAGAGCAAAGACCTCCGCTGTCACGGCGGAGGTTTTCTCACTATCACGGAAAAAACAGAACGTATTGACAAAGCATAGAGGCAAAACAGAGAGACATGGAAAAAGACTATATGCGCGCCCTTGAGGCCGCCATCGATAACAACTGGGAAGAACAGATCGAGACACTCGGCGAGATGATCGCTTTCCCGAGCGTCGGCGCGGAGGCAGTCACACTGCAGCCCGGCACGCCCGCGGAGGAAGTCCTGCCCTTCGGTAAAGATGTCCACGGGGTTTTCACCTATGCCCTTGAAAAGGGCCATGCGATGGGCTTTGAAACGGCGAATACGGATAACTACGGCGGTCATATCGAAATGCCGGGCGAGGTCCTCGACGGAGAGGGCGAGGTTATCGGCACCGCCGAGGAGACCATGGGCATTGTCGGGCATCTGGATGTTGTGCCGGCCGGAGACGGCTGGGCGTCGGATCCGTTTGCGATGCAGAACTCGGACGGCGTTCTGCTCGGCCGTGGTGTACTGGATGACAAGGGTCCGGTCGTGGCGGGACTCTACGCGATGAAAGCCATCAAAGACGCGGGGTTCACGCCGCATACGAACGTGCGCCTTATCCTCGGTCTCGATGAAGAGACCAACTGGTACGGGATGGATTACTATCTCGATCACATGAAAGCGCCGGATTTCGGCATCACGCCGGACGGCGATTTCCCGGTGATCCACGGCGAAAAGGGGATCCTGGTCTTTGACCTGGTGAAAAAACTCGGCCGCACACCGGCGGACGGACTTACCTTGCGCAGCCTGACCGGCGGCATCGCTGCCAACATGGTCGCGGATAATGCCAGAGCGGTCGTGCTGTCCAAGGATAAGAAGGCGTACGAGCCGATCCGCGATAAGGCGGCGCGCTGGAAGGACGACGGCAGGGCGGACATCTCCACAAAGATCATCGGCAAGAGTCTGGAGATCAAGGTGCAGGGAAAACCTGCGCACGGCAGCACGCCGGAGAAAGGGATCAATGCGGTCTCACTGCTGATGGCGTTCCTCGAAGACATCAGCTTCAACACGGACGACGTCAACGATTTCATCTCTTTTTACAATACCTGTATCGGTATGGAGACGGACGGCACTTCGATCGGCTGCGGATTTGAGGACGAACCATCGGGCAAGCTCGTGCTGAACGTCGGCGTGGCGGCGGTCGATCAGAAAACAGCCACCTTGACCGTCAATATCCGCTATCCCGTTACCATGGAAGGACAGCAGGTCTACGACGCGATGATGCCGTCACTCAGCAAGTATGACATCGGCGTCGTGAAGGGACATGCGCAGGAGCCGATCTACAAGCCTGCGGACGAGCCGATGATCCGCACCTTGATGAGCATCTATCAGGAGCATACCGGCGATACAGAGTCGCAGCCGCTCGTCATCGGCGGCGGCACATACGCCCGCGCGTTCGACAACGTCGTGGCGTTCGGGGCGTGCTTCCCCTGGACGAAAGACAAGATGCACCAGGCGGACGAGGAACTCACTGTCGAGGACTTCCGCAAGATGACGCTGATCTTCGCGGATGCGATCTATCGGCTGGCAGTCGCAGAATAAGGTTTGAAAAAGACCACCCTGAAAGGGGTGGTCTTGTGTTTTTTGCTCGGTCACTTAAGAACTATTCTTTTTCTAGCGTAACGATGTAGCCATAGCCAAAGTCAACAACTAGATTGTCACCCTCTAGATAACCTGACATTTCAGAACCAGTACTGTCGCTAATACGAATCCCATTGTCTTGGATTATCCACATCCCGGTTCCGTCTTCTTGCCCATTGGTAGTAGCAGCTAAAGTGCCATCTTCGCTGACTACAAGGGTGAACTGCAGACTGACCTGATCGGGGGTCATCTCATCGCCCTGAAAGTTGAGGGAAACCGCATTCCAGGTGCCCACATAACGGCCATTGTGGCTATCAAAGTATTCTTTTGCAATTGCCTCATCTTTGGCCGCCCATAGTTCACCGTCCAACAATAATGCTTCTCCGTATTCGCCGTCCGCTGTGTATGTTAGAGTAATCGTTTCTATGCTGTTATCTTCTGAAGAAACCGTATCCAGCAGATAATCGTTTCCATCCTTTTGGAAGAGAAGATAGGTATCGGATTCATGGTACAACCCATTGCTTAAAAAGAAGCATTCGTTACCGGATACGGCGGAATAGTACCGGTCTGCGTTTTCTTCGGCGGCATCCATCGATTTCTTAGTAACGAAATGCAGTCTAGAATAGGACGGGTCCCCGTAAGGGTTGACATCAAGGATGTCTTCGTTTAATGAGGCGGTCCAGGCATATGTGTTTCCAACGAGCTCGGCGTATCCATCATACTCTTCCCAAGTGATTGGATCCGACTGCCCGTCATTGGCACCGGCGTGTTCCACCACGATAAGGCCGGTTCCATCATCGTGGAGAGAAATACTGGCCTGATCGTACCCGTATGCGCCTGCATGCAATGTTCCATCTGTACTTTCAGCACTGTAAAGAACCCATTCTCCTGCGTAAGGGGATTTCCCGCAGGCGGAAAGCAACAACACAAGCAGTAAGAGGGGAACGATTAACAGGAATATCTTTCTCATCTCATATACCTCAAGTGAATCTGGCAAGTTTACCCGGTGAAACAACTGTTGTTTTACTCATTATAGCAAAAGTAGGATCACATAGTGAATTGATTTGATTTCTGCTACTTACATGCGCAAAGCAGTTGACAGAGCGATTCTTTCATGAGTAAACTTTCAATAGAAACAAAAGCCCTGACCCAACAGCGGGTATAGGCTATCCTATGCATTCCTGTCACAGAAAAGGAGCAAAAAGATGAGATACAAGATCGATGGCGGGCAGCTGCCCGTAGTCATCTGCAGACTCGACGCAGGTGAAAGTATGATCACGGAAAAAGGCGCCATGGCATGGATGACACCGAACATGCATATGGAAACGCAGGGCACCGGCGGTCTGGGCAAGTCCCTCGGCCGCATGCTTTCCGGCGACACCATCTTCCAGAACAGATACACGGCGCAGGGCGGCGAAGGCGAGATCGCATTCGCATCCAGCTTCCCCGGCAGCATCGTCGCACTGGACATCTCCCAGGGCCCGATCGTTGCGCAGAAGTCGGCGTTCCTCGCCAGCGAAGCGGGCGTCAACCTCTCGGTCTTCTTCCGCAAGAAGGCGGCAGCAGGTCTGTTCGGCGGTGAAGGCTTCATCATGCAGAAACTCGAAGGCCGCGGCATGGCGTTCATCGAGATCGACGGCAGCATCACCGAGTATGAGCTCGGCCCCGGCCAGCAGCTCATCGCGGACACCGGCTACGTCGCGTACATGAGCGCGAGCTGCTCCATCGACGTCGTCACCGTCAAGGGCATGAAGAACATCGTGCTCGGCGGCGAAGGCCTGTTCAACACGGTCATCACCGGCCCCGGTAAAGTCGCGCTGCAGTCCATGCCGATCGCGAAGGTCGCGCAGGCGCTGGCCCCTTTCACGGCGGCGGGAAAGTAAGCGGTGTTGCTGACATCGTGACAGACTTGATTCCCGGCTAGAGGCGCTGCCGGCAGCAGGCGGCCGTGAACGCGGATCGTTGTCACGGCGATTCCGTAAGACCAGAAAAAGAGCCTCTCCGCTTTGGCGGGGAGGCTTTTATATTGCCGGGGGAATCAGGGGTTTACAATTCCGGCAGATGTACTATAATGACAAAGTAAAGTAAATATCTGTTTCAGGGCGGGGTGCGAGTCCCCACCGGAGGTGAAGCGCGAAAGCGACGAGTCCTCGAGCCGCAAGGCCGAATCGGTCCGAATCCGATACCGACGGTAATAGTCCGGATGAAAGAAACGAAAAGCAACGGATGCTTTGTCTGCCCTGGTTTTTGCCGGGGCGGATTTTTCGTTATGAGACAGATTCCTTGTTTATCACCAAAGGAGGAATTATCCATGAACGACACTACTGCAATGAACACCCAGAAATCCACCGTCAAGCTGGCCAAGATGGGCATGCTGGTCGCGATCTCCATCGTGCTGGTCGCGATCATCCATTTCCCGATCTTCCCGGCGGTCGCCTTCCTCGAGTACGATCCGGCGGACATCCCGATCCTCATCGGTACGTTCGCGTTCGGCCCGCTCGCCGGCCTGCTCCTGACGGTCGTCACGGCGGTCGTGCAGGGACTGACGGTCAGCGCGCAGAGCGGTCTGTACGGCATCCTGATGCACATCATCGCGACCGGTGCTTTCGTGCTCGTCGCGGGCTGCATTTACAGCCGCGGTGAAAAGACCCGCAAAAAGGCGATCATCGGTCTGCTGTGCGGCATGGCGGCTATGATCCTCATCATGATACCGGCCAACCTGATCATCACCCCGATGTTCATGGGCATGCCCAGAGAAGCGCTCATGCCCTTCATGCCGTTCATCGTCGGCTTCAACGCGATCAAGGCGGGCATCAACGGCCTGGTGACCTTCGTGCTGTACAAGCGCATCAGCGGCTTCCTGCACAGATAGCGACGCAGCGTCTGTCCCGGCGATTGCCGGGCAAAGCGACGGCAGGGCAGCGGCTTCAAAACTGACACACAAACTACATTCACATACTGTAAACACACACGTCGGAGGCGGCCTTTCGGGGCCGTCTTTCCTTTGATGTGCCAGATTTGAGTC
This sequence comes from Clostridiales bacterium, assembly GCA_040307715.1. Classification (GTDB taxonomy): domain Bacteria; phylum Bacillota; class Clostridia; order Peptostreptococcales; family Anaerovoracaceae; genus RUG13615. Next base: position 11,340 of record JAWRJC010000086.1, read on the forward strand.
CCTTTTTGCTTAAAAGATGAGAAGAGAGAATTATTTTCAACGTTTTCAGAGCTTGAAGCAACGCAGATGCCGCCATGGTCATTTTCGCGACCTGCAACCGTTGGAATAAATTCTCTCTTTTTTATTATTTCCGAAGGAGGGACACATTTTGGCCGAATATGGAAAATACTAGAAAATGAAGCCCGCGTTGAAGGGAGTGGAATCTCAGCGCGGCGGAAGCGGATTCCTTGTTGCGGCAACGGCTTTGTGATAAACTGATAAACGGCAAAAATTGCGAACCATACTGGAAGGAACCGAAATGATCAAACTCGACGGCGAAACCGCAACAAGAGAATACGGACACAGACTCGCTGAAGAGGCAGTTCCCGGCCAGGTCATCGCCCTGATCGGCGATCTCGGCGCGGGCAAAACGACCCTGACGAAATATATCGCGGAGGGGCTTGGTGTGACCGAGCATGTCCAGAGCCCGACTTTCACGATCGTCCGTGAATATTACTCCGGCCGGATGCCGCTGTATCATTTTGACGTGTACCGGATCGACGACCCTGACGAGATGTACGAGATCGGGTATGAGGAGTACTTTTACGGAGACGGCTTGTGCGTCGTCGAATGGGCGGATAAGATCGAGGAGCTGCTGCCCGAAGACGCGAAGGTGATCCGGCTGTCGTACGGCGGCGCGGAAGAGGAGCGGCTCGCGGAAGCGGAAGAGAACTGATCCGCAGAAACTGAAAGCAAAAGCGCGGCGGCATGCCGCATGGAGATAAGACATGAATGTGATCGCGATCGAGACCACGGGGCCCTTCGCCTCGGTGGCCATCATCAATGACAACAATGACCTGGAAGAGATCATGGGTGACGAGAAGATGAACCATCTCAAGAATGTCGTCCCGATGATCGAGACTTTGCTTGCCCGCAACGAACTCACGCTGCAGGATGTGGACATGATCGCCGTTTCGCGCGGTCCCGGTTCCTTTACCGGCATCCGTATCGGCGTCAGCACGGCCAGAGCACTGTCCCAGGCGACCGGCATCCCCGTCATGGCGGTCCCGACGCTGGCGGCGTTCGGCTGCGGCGAGGGGGAGGAGGGGGAACTCGTATGCCCGCTGCTCGACGCCAGGCGCAGCCAGGTCTACGCAGGCGCCTACAGAGACTACGAGGAAGTCGTGAAAGGCGGCCCGTACATGCTCGACGAGTTCCTGGAGAAACTCGTGCCGTACAATAACATCCTGTTTGTCGGCGACGGGCTCGGTCCGTATGAAGAGCGCGTGCAGGCGTGGGCGGAATCGCACGGCAAGACATACCGCTGCGAGGAAGTGTACCAGAGCGCCGGCAATGTCGCGGAGTATGCGGTGGACACCTGCACCGAAGAATCGCTCCTTTCCTATGACCAGGTGCAGCCGGACTACATGCGGCGTCCCGAAGCCGAGCGCAAACGGGAAGCCAAGCTCAAAGGAGAACCCTGGCATGGATAAGTACGAAGTCCGTCCCGGTGTTCCCGGAGACGAGGAGGAAATGGCGCGCATCGACCTCGAATGTTTCCCCGAGGAGCCGTGGACGGTCGGCATGTTTGAGCACGATCTGGCAGAGAACCCGTTCGCGCTGTATATCCTGGCCGAGGATCCGGACGCACCGGAGGGGGAAAAGATCATGGGCTACGTCGGCGTCTATCTGATCGCGGGCGAAGGACACATCACGAACGTCGCAGTGCGGCCGAAGTACCGCGGGGAAGGTATCGGCAGTGACCTGCTGCACCTGCTGGAGGAGCACTGCAGACTGGCGGAGATCACCTCGATGACGCTGGAAGTGCGGCCGAGCAATGAGACCGCGATCCGCCTGTACGAGCGGCACGGCTTTAAGACGGAAGGACGCCGCAAACACTATTATGAGAATAACGGGGAAGACGCCCTGATCATGTGGAAGATACTATGAAAGACGGAAAACACATCACACTTGCTATAGAGTCCAGCTGTGACGAGACATCAGTCGCCCTCGTGGCGGACGGGAGGGAGATCCTCTCGAACGTCATCTCTTCGCAGATCGATATCCATAAACTGTACGGCGGCGTGGTCCCGGAGATCGCGTCCCGCCACCACCTGACCAACATCAACGCGGTCACGGACGAGGCGTTCGCGCAGGCAGGCCTCACGCCGGAAGAGGTGGACCTCATCGGGGTCACGAAAGGCCCGGGGCTCATCGGCGCCCTGCTCGTCGGGGTCGCGACAGCGAAGGCATATGCGCTCGCCTGGGACAAACCGCTGGTCGGCGTGCACCACATCAAGGGGCATATCAGCGCCAACTACATCCAGGCGCCGGACCTTGCGCCGCCCTTCATGTCGCTGGTCGTCAGCGGCGGGCACACGAGCGTCATCGATGTCAAAGGCTACAATGAATTCAAAGTGCTCGGCCACACGCGCGACGACGCGGTGGGCGAAGCGTACGACAAAGTGGCCCGCGTGCTGGGGCTCGGATATCCGGGCGGTCCGAAGATCGATCGGATCGCCAAAGAGGGCAACCCCGACGCCGTGGCATTTAAGCGCGTCATGCTGGAGGACGGCACGCTCGACTTCAGTTTCAGCGGTACGAAGACCGGCGTCATGAACTATGTGCACAATGAGCAGCAGGCGGGCAGGGAAATCTCCGTGCCCGATGTCGCTGCTTCATTCCAGCAGGCCGTGCTCGACACCGTCGTTGCCAAAGTCATGACCGCGACCGAAGAATACGGCGAAGACAAGATCGTCGTCGCGGGCGGTGTCGCGGCGAACAGCAGACTGCGCGCCATGCTGCAGGACGCCTGCGCAAAGAAGGGCATCCGCCTGTACATCCCGGCGCCCATCCTGTGTACCGACAACGCGGCCATGATCGCCTGCGCCGCGTACTACCAGTACCAGGAGCGCGGAGCGGACGATCTGTTCCTGGATGCATCTGCGAATCTGGATTTAGAGAATAGTTAAGAAAGATAGACATGCAGGGTGAGGACCTTTGCGCAAGGATATCCGCAGTGCCGGTACTTAGCGATTGCCGAACGAAGTGACGGCAGAGCTTAGTACCGCTGCACGAGGACTAAGCGCGAGCGGCCTTCGCAAAGGTCCTCGCCCTGCACAGACAGCGATTCCTTAATATGATCATACTCAGCTGCAAAGACCTCAAAAAAGAATACGGCACGGACGTCATCTTCGAAGACGTCACCTTCCACGTGCAGAAAGGCGACAAAGTGGGCATCGTCGGTCCCAACGGGGCGGGCAAGACCACGCTTCTTCGCGTGCTCACGGGGGAACTTGCGCATGAAGAGGGCACCGTCAACTTCCATCCGGAGGCAACGTTCGGCTACCTGCACCAGCAGACCGACATCCACAGCACCCGGACCGTCATGGAGGAAGTCGAAGCGATCTTTGAGCCCCTGCATGTCATGGAGCAGCAGCTTGCGGAGATCACGGAGCAGATCGAAAAGACGACCGGCGAAGAGCAGGCGCAGCTGATCCACCGCATGGACGCCCTGCGCGAAGAATACGAGCGCAAAGGCGGCTATACCTACAAGAGCGAGATCCGCGGGATCCTCTCCAGTATGGCCTTCCTCGACGACAAATACGACCAGAAGATCACCGACCTTTCCGGCGGCGAGAAGACGCGCCTCGCGCTTGCGCTGCTGCTGCTGAAAAAGCCGGAGATCCTCATCCTCGACGAGCCGACCAACCACCTCGACATCGGCACCCTGTCCTGGCTCGAGCAGTACCTCGGCGCGTACCGCGGGACGATCCTGGTGGTCAGCCACGACCGGTATTTCCTCGACCGCATCTGCGACCACATCCTGGAGGTGGCGGATCACACGCTGCGCAGCTTTGACGGCAACTACACCGACTACGCGCGGCGCAAAAAGGAGATCCGCGAAGAGGAGATGCGCCGGTATCAGGCGTTCAAAAAAGAAAAGGAAAAGCAGGAGGATCTCGTGCGGCGCTACAAGCAGCGCGGCACCGAAAAGCTCGCCAAGCGCGCGCACTCCCGCGAGATGATGCTCGAGCGGCTCGCGCGTGAAGAAAAGGCGCAGAACATCCATGCGCCGCAGGGTCCGGGCGGAAAGATGAAACTGCGGTTCCGCGAAGACTATAAGAGCGGCAGCGACGTGCTGCTGATCGAGGGGCTGGCCAAGGGGTTCGGCTTCGGCGCCCGCCGCAAGCAGCTCTTTGAGAATGTCGATCTCGACCTCAAGCGGGGCGAGCGGGTCTGCCTGGTCGGCGCGAACGGCATCGGCAAAACGACCCTGCTGCGGCTCATCCTCGGCGATGTCCGGCCGGACGCAGGCCGCATGCACGAAGGCTACAATGTCAAGACGGTCTACTATGACCAGGAGCAGCGGCTGCTCGAAGAGGACAATACAGTTATCGAGGAGATCTGGCAGGATCACCCCGATCTGACCGGCACGGAGCTCCGGAACATTCTGGGCGGTTTCCTGTTCCGCGGGGACGATGTGTTCCTGCCGGTGCGGGCGCTGTCGGGCGGAGAACGGGCGCGGCTGTCCCTGCTCAAACTGATGATGGGCGGCGGCAATCTGCTGCTCCTCGACGAGCCGACCAACCATCTGGACATCGAGTCCCGCGAAGTGTTCGAGGACGCGCTGATGGACTTCCCCGGCACGGCGCTGATCGTCAGTCACGACCGGTACTTTCTCAACAAGGTCCCGACCCGCATCTGCGAACTGACGGCGGACGGGCTGGTGACCTTCCTCGGCAAGTACGATTACTATCAGGAGAAGCGCGACGAACTGATCTCCGGCCGCAAGTATATGAAGGAACTGGCGGTACAGGGACGCACGGGCGTCGCATCTGACGGAGAAGGCGGCAGCAGCGCGGAAAGTGTCCAAATGGAGCATAGCGGGCCGGCGGCGGGTTCCAAGGAGGAGCGATTCCTCAAAAAGCAGCAGGAAGCCGAAGAGCGCCGGAAACGCCGTGAGAAAGAATCGCTCGAGCAGGAGATCGAAACGCTGGAGACCCGTATTTCCGAACGTGAACAGCAGATGTGCACCGAGGAAGTGCTGGCTGATCTGGAACGGCTGCGCGCGCTCGATGAGGCCGTGAAAGCCGACCGCGAGCGGCTCGACATCGTATACGAAAAGTGGTTGCAATACGAGTAAACACTTTCTATAATGAATTGTACCGTTTGTACAACTTAAGGAGGAAAACAAATGACATTTGACAAGATCAAGGACATCATCGTCGATCAGCTCGGCGTTGAAGAAGAAGCTGTCACCATGGAAACGCACCTGATGAAGGACCTCGAGGCGGACTCTCTAGACGCGGTTGAGATCATCATGGCGATCGAAGAAGAATTCGACATCGAAGTGCCCGATGAAGAGGCTGAAAAGTTCCAGGTCGTCGGCGACATCGTCAAGTACGTCGAAGAAGCGAGCAACTAATATGGCGAAAAACGCGAAGATATCGAATGCCGTCATCAAGCGGCTGCCAAGATATCGCCGGTATCTTCATGAGCTGGACAAGAAGGGTGTCGACAAGATCTCTTCGGCGGAGCTGTCCCGTCTGATCGGGTATACGGCTTCGCAGATCCGGCAGGACCTCAACAATTTCGGCGGCTTTGGCCAGCAGGGATACGGCTACAACGTAAAGGATCTCCACGATGAGATCAGCGCGATCCTCGGTCTGGATCAGGTCTACCATATGGTCATCGTTGGCGGCGGCAATCTGGGTCACGCGATCGCGGGCTACACCAATTCCTACAAGCAGGGATTTCAGGTAGAGGCGATCTTCGAAGTGGACCAGGCGGCGATCGGCACGATGATCGGCGGTGTGCCGGTGCTGTCCTCCGATGAGCTCGTCGAGTTCGTCGAGGCGCACAACATCGATATCGGTGTCATCTGCACGCCGAAAGAAGTCGCGCAGGAAATGGCGGACAAACTGTGTTTCGCCGGTGTGAGAGGCATCTGGAATTTTGCGCAGACGGACCTGGAAGTCCCGGCGCATGTGGCGATGGAGAACGTCCATCTGTCGGACAATCTCTACGCGCTGACATTCCACATGAACAGAATGTAAATACCCGTTCCAGAAATGGAACGGGTATTGATTCTTACTTGATGTAAGTCAGTGCAGGCAGCGGCCCGCACTTTGCTCTTCAGTCGTTTTTATTCGGGCTGGGGAGCGTCTACCGGGCAAGCCTCTGCGCAGGCACCGCACTCGATGCAGACATCGGGATCGATGACATGAGCGCCGTCGCCTTCAGAGATCGCCTCGACCGGGCATTCTGCTGCGCAAGCACCGCAGTTGATGCATTCTTCGCCGATCTTGTAAGCCATAGTATTACCTCCTTAAGTGATATGTGATATATATCCGCGTCTCAATTATAGCGCGGGCATTTGGAGATGTAAAGAATGAAAGTATACGCC